>JAICUO010000898.1 GCA_025935815.1 Streptosporangiaceae bacterium | reverse complement strand
TGACGTACTCCGACAGGATCTGCGCCACCCCCGCTTCGGCGGCGCTGGCGCGGGCCGCCGCGGTGGCGGCGACAGTCGTGGTGCCCGGCGCCGGCGGCGCGGGCGTGCCAGCGGACGCTGACGCGCTGGCCGAAGGCGGCTCGGTGTCCGGCGGCTCACTGCTAGGGGTGCCCTGCGCGGGCACCGTCGCCGCCGGCGCGGTCGCCGGGGGCGCGGTGGTGGCCGCCGTCACGGGCGTTGACGCGGGGCGGGGGGTGCGCGCCGGCGTCGCGACGGGTGGCGTGGCGCTCGGCAGCGACGACGTGCGAGCGGCCGCGGTCGTCGGCGCGGTGACCGGGCCGACCTGCGCGCTGGGCCGCCCTGGATGCCCGGTCAGGGCCGATGTCAGCGCGTAGGCGCCGCCGCCGAGGGCGAGCACCAGCAGCACGCCCGCCGCGACGAGGGTGCCCCCGGGCCGTCCCTGGGAAGGCCGCCGGTGACCGCCCGGCCGGGATCCGCCGGGCGCAGACGCGGCGGACGGGGACGGGCCTACCGGCTGCCGCGGCGGCGGGACCCAGGGGCCGGCCTGCACCTGCTGTGGCTCCGGGTAATACCCATGGGTAGGCGCCGCCTGCTCCCCGGAATCGAATCCGGGCAGCAGCGGCGCCTCGTGGTCCTGGATTGTCGGGCTCGCGGCCCACTGGCTGGACTCCGGCGCGCGCGGTACGCCGTAGTCCCAGATCGTCGGCTGTGGCTCCTGGTATGGCTCGCCTAGATCGACCCGCGTGACATCGTCCGCGCCGCCGACCGGATGATCGGCGTCCGGGTCGTTGAACCGGGTCCCGCACCATGCGCACAGGGCCACCCCTGTATCGCGCGGATTGCCGCATCTCGTGCAGAAGTGCATGGCGTCCGTCCTGGCGAGATCCCACCAGGAGATATATCCACGCGCTTCACGCCGAACCCCGAAAAGGACCCATTATCCCCGAACGTGCCCTGGGTGACTGCCCCGTTCCCCTGATTACCGGCAGTGCCCGGCCGGCGCTACCGGCAGCGCCGGCGCGACCGAGACGCCGCCACGACGATCACGATGGCGGCGATCCACATCCACGGCTGGAACCACCAGTCGGTGACCGCGTGCCAGGCGACCGAGACGCCGATGATCATGAGCGCGACGATCAGCAGCTTCCCGAGCAGGGTGTTACCCGTCCGCTGCTTGCGAGCTGCCATGTAGCCGGGCGCCGGAGACGACGAGCCGGGTGCCTTGCCGGTGGTGTCGCTAATCTCCGGGGGCAGGTCGGGCAGGTCGTCGAACAGGCCCTGGAAGTCCGCCACGGTCTTGGCCGTCATCGCGCGGTTCACCCGGTCGTCGAACTCCGCCTGGTCGAGGCGGCCGTCGCCATAGTGGCGGGCGAGCCGGTCGGTGATGTCGGAGCGGTCGGCGTCGGAGACGCGCATGTGCTGGTCGGGATACCCGGCGCGGAACCACTGGGTTGCCCGCTGCCGGTCGCTGGTGGGGGCCATGGGAATCACCGTCCGCCCTGGAAGGAGTCGATAAGGGAACCCGCGATGGACTGGCTGGCGCCCTCTTCAGGAATCAGCAGCAGGCAGGCCAGGTAGGCCGGGATGCCGATGCCGCCGCCGAGGATGGCGGCCAGGACGAAGCCGATGCGGACGATGGTCACGTCCACGCCGAGGTAGGTGGCGAGGCCGGCCGCTACGCCGGCCACCATGCGGCCGCTGGTTGCGCGGTGCAGAGGAGCTGATGCGTTCATGGCTCAAGATTGCGCCGGGCGGGCAGGCGGGCGCATCGGGCATCGCCCCGGTATGGACCCTGATAGCCCCGGACGGGATCAGGGTCTATCCGGCCGTCCCGGGTGGTCCTGGGGTTTCAGTCAGGGTTCTTCCTGATGCCAGCACCCGGGTTGCCGGGTGATGATGGTGATATGCAGGAACCCACATGGCCGCCGAACCGGCCGCCCGAGGGCTGGATCGACCGCCCCGACCGGGCGGACCGGTGGGCCACGCGGTTCCGCCGGCTGCAGGGCACGTGCACCGGCGAGCCGCTACGCCGCAACCGTGATGACCGACTGGGCGGCGGGGTCGCGGCCGGGCTGGCGCGCTGGCGCGGGTTCAACCCCACGGCGGTCCGGGTCGTCTTCGTGATCGCGACGCTGTTCAGCCAGGGGACGCTCGTTCCGTTCTACTTCATGGCCTGGCTGCTGATCCCCGGGAGCGTGGACGGCGCGGCCGCTGGCTCCGGCGCCCCCGAGTACGCCAGTGTCTGGAGCAGGGCGCGGCATGACTCGCGCGGGATCACGCTCGCGGTAGGCGTCGCCTCGGTACTGAGCATCCTGCTGCTGATCGTGGGAGTGTTCAGCGCCGGCCTCGTCCAGACCTGGGGATGGCCGCAGGTCGTCAGCGCCGCGTGCCTGGTCCTGATCTGGCGGAACGCTCCGGCCCATGAGCAGGCGCTGCTGCGCCGCGTGGGCGGGGCGCTGGCGAGCATCGGGCCGGACGCCAGCCCGCGCGGCAACCGGCTGCGG
>JAICUO010000005.1 GCA_025935815.1 Streptosporangiaceae bacterium | reverse complement strand
GGTCGCCGAGGCATCCACCGTCATCGAGCAGCAGGAATGGCTCCTGATCCCGTCGGGAGCGCTCATCGCCATCACCATCTTGGCCTTCGGCCTCCTCGGGGACGCGGTGCGCGACGCGGCCGCCATGGAGGACACCGTCCCCCCACCCGTGCGGCGCCGGGCATTCCAGCGGACCGCCGCCGGGCATGGCAGCCCGGCATCCGGGCCGGGGGCAACCCCGGTTGCCGACGCCGCGCTGCTTTCGGTGCGCGGGCTGTCGGTGACGCGTCAAGAGCAGGCAGCGCGGGCGCTGGTCGTCGACTCCGTCAGCTTCGATGTGTTCCCCGGCGAAACCCTGGGCCTGGTGGGCGAGTCGGGCTGCGGCAAGACCGTCAGCGCCCTCGCCCTCTTGCGCCTGCTGCCAGGAAGCCTCACGGTCGCTGGCGGGCAGGCTCAGTGGGCAGGGCACGACCTGCTGCAGATGCCCGACCGCGCCTTTGGCCGCCTGCGCGGATCTGCTCTCGCGTACGTCTCCCAGGAGCCGCAGTCCAGCCTGGACCCGACCTTCACGGTCGGCAGCCAGCTCGCCGAAGTGATCCGCCGCCACGATCAGGTGCCGCGCCCGGCGGCGCGGGCCCGCGCCGCGGACCTGCTGCGCCAGGTCGAACTGCCGGATCCGTCGCGGACCGCGCGCGCCTACCCGCATGAGCTGTCCGGCGGGATGGCGCAGCGGGTTGCCCTCGCGCTGGCCCTGGCCGGCCGGCCGGAGCTGCTCATCGCCGATGAGCCCACCACCGCCCTCGACGTCACCGTGCAGGCCGAGATGCTGGCCCTGCTGCGCCGGCTCCAGCGCGAGACCGGCATGGCCATCTTGCTGATAACTCACGACTGGGGCGTGGTCGCGGACATCTGCGACCGGACCATCGTGATGTACGCCGGCCAGGTCGTTGAGCGCGGCGGCGCCCAGGACCTCTTCGACCGCCCGTTGCATCCCTACACCCTGGGCCTGCTGCGGTCCCATCCCTCGCTGGCGCACCCGGGGCAGCCGATCAATGCGCTGCCCGGCCGCGTCGTGCCGCCGGGCGCGTGGCCGAGCGGATGCCGCTTCGCTCCGCGTTGCGGGTTCGCCGATGACGCGTGCCGGGCGGGGCCGGTGCTCCTGACGGAGCACAGCGCCAGTCGCCAGGCACGCTGCCTGCACACCGACCAGGTGGTACTCGATGAGGTGAGCGCCCGATGACATCACCCCTGCTGGAGATCCGGGGACTGTCGGTGGAATACCGCCGCCGGCGGACCGTCAGCCTCGCCGTCGACGACGTGAGCCTGGACGTGTCGCCCGGCGAGGCGGTCGGGGTGGTCGGCGAATCCGGGTCGGGCAAGACCACCATCACCCGTGCCATTCTCGGGCTGACCGCCATCCGATCCGGTGAGGTGCTCTTTGACGGGCACGACGTCACCAGCCTCGACTTCGCCGGGCGGCGCCGTCTTTACCGGCAGGCCCAGCTCGTCTTCCAGGATCCGTACAGCAGCCTCAACCCTTCCCGGACGATCGGCCGCACGCTCGCCGAGCCCCTCCGTGCCTACGGTGAGCGGGACGCCGGCCTGGTGCGGACACGGGTGCGCGAGATGCTGGAGCGAGTGCAACTCCCCGACGGGACGGCTGACCGTTATCCCAGGGAGCTGTCGGGCGGCCAGCGGCAGCGGGTCGCCATCGCCAGGGCGCTGATGCTGTCACCCCGGCTGGTGATCCTCGACGAGCCCCTCAGTGCCCTTGACCTTTCCGCCCAGGCGCAGGTCCTCAATCTCCTGCGGGAGCTGCAGGCCATCGCCGGGCTGAGCTACCTGTTCATCTCCCACGACCTCGAGGTCGTCCGCTATCTCTGCGACCGCGTCGTGGTCATGTACGCCGGGCGGGTCATGGAGACCGGCCCGGCAGGCCAGGTATCCGGTCAGTCCGCCCATCCCTACACTCACATGCTGCACCAGGCCTCGCCGAGCCCCGACCCGCGCTCCCAGCGCCGGCGGCACGCGACCACGGCGGCGCCCCCGCTCCGGGACCCCGCGCGGCATCAAGCTGGCGGCGAGCGGTGCAATTACGCGCCGCGGTGCCCGTTCGCGATCAGCCGCTGCTGGACGGAACGCCCAGTGCGGCGGGCGGATGAGGGCCAGGGCGAGGTCGCCTGTCACCGGTTCCCGCAGTGGCGGGATGAAATCCGGCTAGCGGCTGATGCCGCCGGTCCCCCCTGGGCGCCCCCGAGCCCGCGAGCCGACCTGGAAGCCGACCTGGAAGCCGTCGTCTTGGAGCCTGGCCACCGGGACGGCATCGAGGGCGCGCTGCACGGAGAGGACAGGTAGGCAGTGGAACTGAACGGATTCGCGGCACCCGGGTTCAGGCAGGTGACCGAGGAGTTCGGCCGCAATTTCACCGTGCGCGGCGAACTGGGCGCTTCGTTCGCCGTCGTACGCGACGGTGAGCCGCTGGTTGACCTCTGGGGCGGGATCGCCGATCGCGCGAGCGCGCGGCCCTGGTCCGCGGACACGCTTCAGATCCTGTTCTCCGGCACCAAGGGGCTCGTGGCCGCCTGCCTCCTGCTGCTCATGGAGCGGGGTCAGCTAGCGCTGGAATCGCCGGTTGCACGCTACTGGCCTGAGTTCGCGGCCGCGGGCAAGTCGGGCGTGCTGGTCAGGGACCTTGTCTCGCACTCCGCCGGCCTGCCCGGACTTGACGTTCCGGTCACCTGGCAAGAGGCGACCGACGCGCGCCGGATGGCGGCGCTGCTCGCCAGCCAGCCGCGCAGCACCGATCCCAGGGCCACCCGCACCTACCACGCCGTCACCTTCGGCTGGCTCTGCGGCGAGCTAGTGCGCCGGGTCGATGGACGTGGGATCGGTCAGTTCTTCGCCGAGGAGATCGCCCGTCCCCTGGACCTCGAGCTGTGGATCGGCCTGCCGGCGGAATTCGAGCCGCGGGTATCGGCTGTCGAGCTAGCCCCGGCGTGGACCTCCGTCGCGGACGAGCGGCTGGCCCTGGACCCGCTCAGGCGGGCCGTCGAGAACCCGTCCAGGTACCAGCCGCAGAGCTTCCCGTGGAACGAGCGCGAGTGGCACGCGGCCGAGGTCCCGAGCTCTAACGGCATCGGCACGGCACGGTCGGTCGCTCGCTTCTACGCCAGCCTTGGCCAGCTGCTTTCTCCGGCCACCCTCCGGCTGGGGACCACGGTCCTCAGCAGGCGGCACGATCCGCTGCTGGAGCGACTGACCTCGTTCGGCGTCGGTTTCCAGCTGCAGGCTGACGCGCACGCGCTCGGGCCGCCGCCGGACGCGTTCGGCCATGGCGGCGCGGGGGGATCGGTTCACGGCCGCTGGCCCCAGCAGCGGATCGGCTTCTCCTACGCGATGAACCTGCTGCGCGACGACCCCAGCGACATGCGCGCCGCCGCCCTGCTCGCTGCCCTTTACGACTGCGTTGAGCGGGCGGGAGCGGCATGAACCCCGCCTCTCCGGCCGGGTTTGCCGCCGCGGGCGCTCGGGCGCCGGACCGGCCGATGCGGGAACGCGACCTCGCCGAACTGCGCCGGGAGGAGCGTGACGCGTCGCTGGCGGGTGCGGGCGCGCCCGAGGCGGTCTCCTCCGTCACCGAGATCGGCGCCCGGGGCGTGCCCTCGTGGCTGTACTGGCCCGCGCGGTACCGGGAAGGCGTGCTCGTCTGGCTGCACGGCGGGGCGTGGATGCTCGGCAGTCCGGCAAGTCATGATCCCCTGGCCCGCGCCGTCGCCAACCGGGCCGGCTGCGCGGTGCTTTCCGTCGATTATCGGCGTGCGCCGGAACATCGGTACCCCGCGGCAACCGACGACGCGTGGAACGCGACCCGCTGGGCGGCCGACCACTTCGGCCAGGTCGCGGTCGGCGGCGACAGCGCCGGCGGCAACCTCGCGGCCGCTGTCGCGCTTCGCGCCCGCGATCACGGGCTTGCCCTCGCGCTCCAGGTACTGGTCTACCCGGTCCTGGACGGGGATCTGGATGCCCCGTACCGCGAGGATTTCGCCCAGCCGGACGAGGATCGGGCCGACTCGGCCGCGCTCGGCGCCCGCTGGCGTGACGACATGCGGTACATCTGGCAGGAATATGTCCCCGGCCGGGTCCAGCGGCTGGCGCCTGACGCCTCGCCCATGCATGCCCCCTCGCTGGCTGGCCTCGCCCCTGCCCTGCTCATCACCGCCGGCCGCGACATCCTGCGCGCCGAGAGCGAGCAGTACGCCCGCAGGCTCGCCGATGCCGGCGTGCCGGCGCGCCTTCGCGACTACCCGCGCGCCCGTCACGGCTTCTTCCACCTCCTGGCTGCCGCCCCCGAGGCATGCGAGGCCGTCGACGGGTCCGCCGAAGCCATGCGGGACGCGTTCAGCCAGGGCCAGGCCCAGCTGACGAGCCCCGCGGACCCGGGCCGTCCGGCGCCGATCGAGACGGCTGACCAGCACCGCCTATGATCTCGTTATGCGGGAGGCACGCCTGAAGGATGTCGCGGCACTGGCCGGGGTCTCCACCGCGACGGTGTCCCGTGTCCTGCACGGCAACGGCTATGTATCGGCGCGGGCGCGTGAGCGCGTCGAAGCGGCCCTGCGCGACAGCAGCTACCGCCTCAACGCGGTCGCCCAGGAACTGCGGCGCCAGAAGACCATCACCATCGGCCTCATCCTGCACGGCGATCTCTCCAACCCCTTCGTCGGCGAGATCGTCATCGGAGCCGAGCAGGCCGCCGCTGAGCACGGATTCACCCTGCTGTTCCTCAACGCGCACGGCAACCCCGGCCAGGAACGCGAATGCGTCGAGACGCTGCTCAAGCGGCGTATCGACGGCATCATCTTCACCACCGCGGTGCACGGCAAGAACGTCTCCCTCGCCCTCGACGCCGGCGTCCGCGCGGTGGAGATCGAGCGACGGCTCTGCGCCGCCGCCTCCGCCGTCGTCGTCGACAACCACGCGGCGGCCACGGAGGCGATGCGCCACCTGGTCAGCCTCGGGCACCGCGAGATCGGCTTCCTGGGGGAGCCGTTCCCGCACGACAGTGATAACGACGCGACCGACATTCCGAAGGAAAGGTTCCGGGCCTACCGCGACGTGCTGAGGGAATGCGGCCAGGTGGTCGGCAACTCGCACATCGTCCTCGGCCACTACCCGCGAGAGCGCGGCGGCTGGGGCGGGCTGGAGGCGGGCGCCGCCTACATGCGGCGCCTGCTCAGGCAGGCGCCTGGCCTGACGGCGGTATTCGCCGTGTCGGACCTGGTAGCCGCGGGCGCCATGCAGGCGCTGTACGCGGAAGGAATCCGGGTCCCTGAGCAGTTGTCCATCATCGGCTTCGACGACACGTTCGCCAGGTACCTCGCCCCGCCGCTGACCACGATCCGCCAGCCGATGTTCGACATGGGCTACAAGGCCGCATCGCTGGCCATCAGCTTGATCGCCGAAGACGCACCGGGCAGCTCAGTGGAGTTCTGCCAGGCGCGCCTGGTCATCAGGGAAACGACGGCCCCGGCGCGGGCCGCCGGCCGATCTCGCCCTGCGCACGGCGCCGGAAGAACCCCGCACTAGCCGGACCGGACCAGGTCCGTCACCTTCTCCAGCAGGCGCGGGTCGCAGCTGATCAGCAGCGTCGTCAGCACGGTCCGCGTCCACCGCGGGAGCTCCCCGGCGATCTTCGCCCACGGGCCGATGAGCGCGACGTCCTCGACCAGGCGGGTCGGCACCGACGCGATCGCGGCCTTCTTGTCACCGGCCAGGTAGGCGTCCTGGATGACCTTCGCCTCCGCCTCGTAGCCCATGCGCGCGAAGACCTCGTTGTGGAAGTTGACGTCGCGGGCGCCCATGCCGCCGATGTAGAGGGCCAGCGAGGGCCGCAACCGGTCCGCGGCCCGCTCGATGTCGTCGTCGGGGACGATGCCCAGCGGTCCCCCGACCACGTCGAAAGTCTCCGGCGTGGCCTGGGCGCCGGGCCGCGCGAAGCCGGCCGCCAGCGCGGCGGCGTAGAAGTCGTTCATCGTCGGCGAGAAGAACATCGGCAGCCACCCGTCGGCGATCTCCGCCGCCAGCGCCACGTTCTTCGGCCCTTCCGCGCCGAGGTAGATGGGGATCCGCGCGCGGTAGGGGTGCAGGATCGAGCGCAGCGGCTTGCCCAGGCCGGTCCCGCCCGGCAGCGGAAGCTGGTAGTGCCTGCCGTCGTAGGTGACCGGCCCGCCGCGGGCGATGACGGCCCGCAGGATGTCTACGTACTCCCGCGTGCGCTCCAGCGGGCGCGGGTACGGCTGGCCGTACCAGCCCTCCACCACCTGCGGGTTGCTCGCGCCGATGCCGAGCAGGACCCGCCCGCCGGTGAGGTGGTCCATCGTCATCGCCGTCATCGCCAGCGTCGTCGGCGGGCGGGCCGACAGCTGCGAGACCGCGGTCCCGAGCGCGACCCGCTTTGTCCGTGACCCGTGCCAGGCCAGCGGTGTCCACGCGTCGCTGCCCCACGCCTCCGCCGTCCACACCTGGTCGATGCCGAGCCGCTCGGCGGCCGCGAACAGGTCGCCCTGGCCGGGCGGGGGCCCGGCGCCCCAGTAGCCGGCCGTGACCGCGGTCTTCACCCTGAAGCCCCGCGCAGCCGGCCCAGCCGGTCCAGGGCCTCGCCGGTCTCGCGGACCAGGTCGGCCAGCACGTCGGCGACGTCGCGGATCTCGGTGATCCGGCCGACGACCTGCCCGGCCGGCATCGGCACCACGTCCGGCTGCCCCGAGGCCATGAGCCGCTGGTGCGCCTGGGCGACCAGGATGTTCTGCAATGGCATCGGCAACGGAGCCGGGGCGCCTGGCTGTTCCCACGCGGCGGTCCACCGGTTGCGCAGCAGCCGGGCGGGCTTGCCGCTGTAGATCCGCGACCGCACGGTGTCTGACGAGGTGGCCGCCAGCAAGGCTTGCTGCACCCCTGGCGACGATGAAAGCTGCGCGTACTCGCTGGTCAGCAGCCATGCCGAGCCCATCCAGGCGCCGGCCGCGCCGAGCGCGAGCGCGGCGGCGACCTGGCGGCCGCAGCCGATCCCGCCGGCGGCGAGCACCGGCACCTGGTCGCCGACCGCGTCGACGACCTCCGGGATGAGCACCATGGTGCCGATCTCGCCGGTGTGCCCGCCGGCCTCGTGCCCCTGGGCGACCACGATGTCCACGCCGGTGCCGACCTGGGCGCGGGCGTGCTCCGCCTTGCCCGCGAGCGCGGCCACCACCATGCCGCGCTCGTGCGCGGCGGCGATGACGTCGGGCGGCGGCGGGCCGAGCGCGTTAGCGATCAGCCGGGCCGGGTGGGCCAGCGCGACCTCGACGTGCTTGCGCGCGATCGAGTGCAGCCAGCCGACCACCCCGTCTGCCCCGGCGGCGTCCTCGGGCAACGGGGGCACCCCGAGCCGTCGCAGCGTGTCCGCAACGAAGCCGCGGTGCGCCTGCGGGATC
The DNA here is from genome assembly GCA_025935815.1 of Streptosporangiaceae bacterium. Taxonomy (GTDB): domain Bacteria; phylum Actinomycetota; class Actinomycetes; order Streptosporangiales; family Streptosporangiaceae; genus Trebonia. Next base: position 35,202 of record JAICUO010000005.1, on the reverse strand, counting down.
ATCGCCGCCAGGTCGGCCGGGGTCCCCTCGGCCGGCACCCGGGCCGGCATGACGACGTCCACGCCGTACGGCCGCCCGCCGGTGTGGGCGTCCATCCAGTCCAGGACGGCGTCCAGCTCGGCGGGGTCGTTGAACCGCACGCAGCCCAGCACGCCCATGCCTCCGGCCCGGCTGATCGCGGCGGCGACGTGCTCGGACGGGCTGAACCCGACGATGGGATGCTCGATGCCCAGCAGGTCGCACACGGGCGTCCGTACGGTCATGTCGTTAGGGGGCCTTCCGAGTAGGGGCGTGCTCGGCGACGTAGCGGCGGGCCCAGCCGTAGTCGGCCTTGCCGGACACCGTGCGGCCGACCGAGTCCACCAGCCACACGGTCCGCGGCACCTTGTAGCCGGCCAGCCGGGCGTGCACGTGCGCTTGCAGCGCGGTGACGGCACCCTCGCCGTCCCCGCTGGCGGCTTGCGGGCGCAGCTGGACGAGCGCGGCGACCCGCTGGCCGAGGCGGTCATCCGGCACGCCGATCACCAGCGCGTCGAACACGTCGGGGTGCGACTTCAGCGCGCCCTCGACCTCCTCGGGGTAGACCTTCTCGCCGCCGGTGTTGACGCACGTGTTGCCCCGGCCGAGCAGCGTGATCGTGCCGTCGCCCTCGGCCCGCGCCCAGTCGCCGGGCACCGCGTGCCGCTTGCCGTCCACCACCGCGAACATCTCGGCGGTCTTAGCCGGGTCCTTGTAGTACCCGAGCGGGATGTGCCCGCCGCGGGCCAGCTTGCCGGTCTGCCCGGGACCGCACACCCGGCCATCCTCGCCGATCACGATGACGTCGGGGCCGGCCGTGACCGTCGGGCCGCCCCGGTTTTCCGCGTCGGGGCCGACGAACGCGATGCCGGCGAAGCCGGTCTCGGTCGAGCCGACCGCCTCGCTGATGAACGTGGTGGGCAGCGCCGCCACGACCGCTTCCTTGACCGCCGGGGAGAACAGCGCGGCGGTGGAGTTGAAGGAGACCAGCGAGGACGTGTCGTAGTCCCCGGCCGCCAGCGCCTCCAGCAGCGGCCTGGCCATCGCGTCGCCGATAACCGACAGCACGTTGACATGATGCTCCTGCACCGCCGCCCACAGCGCGTGCGGGTCGAACTTCGGCAAGATCACGCAGGTGTCCCCGCTGAACAGCGCGGCCAGCGTGGCCACCATCGCGGCGCCGTGGATGAGCGGCGCGGGCGCCATCCGGACCATGGGGTCGCCCTCGGCGCCCTTGCGGGACTGCACCCACTCGTCTTCCAGCGCCTCGAAGGTGACGAAGTCGATGCCGCCGGCCAGGGTGCGCCAGATGTCCTCGTGCCGCCACATGACGCCCTTGGGCTGCCCGGTGGTGCCGCCGGTGTAGATGATGTAGATGTCGTCGGCGCTGCGCGGCCCGAAGTCACGCGCGCCGGAGGCGGCCGCCAGCGCCTCGTCGTAGTCGCCGCCGATCACCACCCGGGGCAGCCCGGCCGGGACCACGGCGTCCACGATGGCCCGCAGGCTCGCGTCGTGGACGAGCGCGGACAGGTCAGCGTCCTGCAGGTGGTAGGCGAGCTCCCCCTCCAGGTACCGGTAGTTGATGTTGATGGCCACGGCGCGCAACTTGATGGTGGCCAGCAGCGTCACCACCGCCGCGATCGAGTTGCGGGCGTAGAGGCCGACATGGCCGCCGGGGGCAACCCCCTGGGCCGCCAGGTGGTGCGCCAGGCGATTCGCCTCGTCGTCGAGCCCGGCGTAGGTAACCCGCCGGTCTCCGCAGATCAGCGCCAGCCGCTCCGGGAAGGCGTCGACGGCATGCTCGAACAGGTCGGCCATGTTGAGTGCCATGGCAAGAAACTAGAACGTGTTACTGTCTTCGGCAAGAGCCGATCCGTAACCGAAGGGCGGGAAATGTCCGAGGAGCCACACCTGCTCACCGAGCGGCGCGGGCACGTCCTGATCGTCACGATGAACCGCCCGCAGGCCCGCAACGCGCTCAGCGGCCAGATGCTGGCGCTGCTGCGCCGGGCCTGGGACGAGGTCGACGCCGACCCCGGCATCCGGGTGTGCGTGCTGACCGGCGCGGGCGGCGCGTTCTGCGCGGGCGCCGACCTGAAGGCCATGACCAGCGACCACCCTGGCGCCAAGATGGATGACCTCGACCTGTCGGTCATCGAGCCGCTGCTGAAGGGGCGCCGCCTGACCAAGCCGCTGATCGCCGCCGTGGAGGGGCCGGCCGTGGCCGGCGGCACCGAGATCCTGCAGGCCTGCGACATCCGGGTGGCCGGCGAGAGCGCGCGGTTCGGCGTCTCCGAGGCCCGCTGGGGCCTGTTCCCGCTCGGCGGCTCGGCGGTCCGCCTGCCCCGGCAGATTCCTTACACGCTGGCCGCCGACCTGCTGCTGACCGGGCGGCACATCCGCGCCGCCGAGGCCGCCGCGATGGGGCTGATCGGCCACGTCGTGCCGGACGGGCAGGCCCTGGCCAAGGCGCTGGAGATCGCCGGGGTGATCGCCGCCAACGGCCCGGTCGCGGTGCGCGGCATCCTGCGCGCGATGCGGGAGACCGAGGGCATGGCCGAAAACGACGCGTTCGCGATCGAGGCCAAGATCGGCGCCATGGTGTTCGCCAGCGACGACGCCAAGGAAGGCCCCCGCGCGTTCACCGAGAAGCGCCCGCCCCATTTCCGCGACGCCTAGCGCCCGCCCCCGCGAATGCCCGATTTGATCCCCGAAAACTTTGGGGCCAAGGCGAGGCGCGGGATTGGATATCGTCGTGACCATGGACGAGCTTAGCGAGGATCTCCTCCTGCTGGCCGCGCGCCCCGACGGGGCACTGCCCATTCTCCCCAAGCTCCGGTTCGGCATAGCCGGGTCCGAGCTCGTCCGGCTCGCCGCCGCCCGCCGGGTCGACATCGCGCGCGGCCGGATCGTGGTCCTTGACACCGCGCCGACCGGTGACCCGCTGCTGGACGAGGCCCTGGCCAGCATGACCGGCGGCCGCCGGGGGCCGACCGCGAAGGCCTGGGTCGCGCGCCATCGCCCCGGGCTCGTCGGGCGCTACCTGGCCCGCATGGAGGCCACCGGGACCGTCCGCGCGCACCGCCGCAAGGCGCTCGGGCTCTTCCCGGTGACCCGGTGGGCGGTCCTGGACACCGCGCGAGCGGCGCAGGCGCGTGCCCGGCTGGAGGCCGTGGCCGCGAGCACTGGCGCGGTCAGCAATGAGCAGGCGGCACTGGCCGGGCTGGCCACCGCGATCGACGCGGCTCGCGTGGCCTTCCGCGGCCGGGCCGGCGCGGCGGCCCGCAAGCGGCTGCAGGAGGCCGCCAAGCGCGAGCGGGGCGCCGCTGAGGTGACGCGGGCCGTGGCCGCCGCCGACGCGTCGGGTGCCGCCCTGCACGCCGCCACCGACGCCGCCACCAGGGCTGCCGTAGACGCGGCCACCCGCGCCGCCACCGACGCGGCGGTCAGCGCCGCCACCGACGCGGCGGTCAGCGCGGCCGTCGACGCCGCCACCCAGGCGGCCGTCCACGCGGCCACCGACGCCGGGCACGGCGGCGCGACGGGCGGTCACCACTAAGCGGCAGGTGGTTATGCGCCACTGCCCCGCAGGGCCGGACTCGCGCCGGACCGCCTGATCGCTAGCGCTCAGATCGCCTTGTCGTGCCCGGCCCAGTAGGGGTCGCGCAGCCGGCGCTTGTACAGCTTGCCGTTGGACTCCCGAGGCAGCTCCTCGGCGTAGTCGATGCTCGCCGGCATCTTGAACCGGGCGATCCGCCCGGCCAGGAAGCCCAGCAGCTCGACCGTCAGCTCCGGGCCCGCGGTGATCCCCTCGGCGGGCTGCACCACGGCCTTGATCTCCTCGCCCCAGTCGGGGTGCGGGATGCCGAAGACCGCCACGTCGCCGACCGCCGGGTGGCAGGCCAGCTCGGATTCGATCTCCGCCGGGTAGACGTTGACGCCGCCGGTGATGATCATGTCTGACTTGCGGTCGCAGAGGTAGAGGTAGCCGTCGGCGTCGAGGTAGCCGATGTCCCCGACGGTGAACATGCCCCGGGCGCGCGAGGCCAGGGTCTTCTCCTGGTCCTGGTAGTAGTCGAAGGTCGAGGCGCCCATCCGCATGTAGACCAGCCCCGGTTCCCCCGTCGGCACGTCTTCGCCGTTCTCGTCGAGCACCAGCACCTGCGAGTACGACCACGGCCGGCCGACCGATCCGGGGTGCGCCAGCCACTCGGCCCCGGTGATCAGGGTCCCGCCGCCCTCGGAGGCCGCGTAGTACTCGGTCACCACCGGCCCCCACCACTCCAGCATCCGCCGCTTGACCTCCTGCGGGCACGGGGCCGCGCCGTGGATCGCGTTGCGCATCGAGCTCACGTCATACTTGGCGCGGGTCTCCTCCGGCAGCGTGAGCAGCCGCCGGAAGTGCGTCGGCACCATGTGGGTGTGGGTGACCCGGTGCCGTTCGATCAGCGCCAGCATGGTCTCGGCGTCGAAGCGGTCCATCAAGACCGCGGGATGGCCGAGCTGGATGGAGATGGTCGCGAAGTTCAGCACCGCCGTGTGGTAAAGCGGCGAGCAGCACAGGTGCACGTGATCATCGAATGGCACCAGCCCGAACAGGCCGAAGAACCCCACGCCGGCCAGCGGGACGACGTCGGGGTCGTCGCCGGTGAGCGCCCGGCGGACGCCCTTGGGGCGGCCCGTGGTGCCCGAGGTGTACACCATCGGGGCGCCAGTTTGCCGCTCCCCCGGCCGGCCCGTGCTGTCCGCCCCCAGATCATCCAGCGCAACGAAGCCGGGGACCTCGCCCCTCGCGAACCTGGCGCCGGAACGGATGCTGGCCTGGTCGGCGGCGGCCATCGCGACGTCAGCGAACCGCTCGTGGGCGATGAACGCCTTGCTGGCGCTGTCGCCGAGGATGTAGGCGACCTCGGCCGCGGCCAGGTGCCAGTTCACCGGGACCACGTACAGGCCCGTCTCCAGCGCGGCGAAGAACAGCGCGAGGGCGTCGCCGCCGTTGGGCAGCATCCCGGCGACGGCGTCGCCCGGGCGCAGTCCGAGCGCCTGCAGGCCCCGGCCGATCCGGTCCGCGCGAGCGGCCAGCTCGGCGTAGCTGACCGGGCTGCCGTCCGGCTCGATCACCGCGACGCGGTCGGGGTCGGCCGCCGCGATCTTCCACAACCCGTTGTCCGCCACGACGCCCAATCTAGAACGCGTTCTAGCCTGCGACAAGTATCCATGAACTAGAACACGTTCTACAATGGCCCGGTGAGTGACACGCCACCCGCACCCTCCCTGCCCGCGCCCGCACTGCCCGCGCCCGCACTGCGCGCATCAGCACTGCGCGCATCAGCACTGCGCGCGTCGATGGAGATCGCGTTCGACTACACGCGGTCGCTCGGCCCGGTGCTCGGCCAGTTCATGACCGGGCTGCGCGATCAGCGCATCCTCGGGGCGCGCGCCGCCGATGGCCGGGTGCACGCGCCCCCGTTCGAGTACGACCCGGTGACGGCCAGCCCGCCGGGCGAACTCTTCGAGGTCGGCCCGGCCGGGACCGTGGTCAGCTGGACGTGGCTGCCCGAGCCGCTGGACGGCCAGCCCCTTAACCGGCCGTTCGGGTGGGCGCTCATCCGGCTGGACGGCGCCGACACCGCGATGCTGCACGCGGTCGACCCCGGCCCGGCCGGGCCGGCCGGGCTGCGGACCGGGATGCGCGTGTGGCCGCGCTGGGCACCGGACCGCGTCGGCAGCATCCGCGACATCACCTGCTTCGCTCCCGACGCGCCCGCGCCGGCCGCCGTGGACCCAGCCGCCGTGGACCCAGCCGTCGTGGACACTGCGCCCGACGCTGTCGCGGACGGCACTGCCCCCGTCACGATGACCATCACCCCGGTGCGGCTGCGCTACCTGCACACCGCCTCGCCCGCCGAGAGCGCCTACCTGCGCGGCCTGGCCGAGGGGCGCCTGCTGGGCCAGCGGTGCCCGGCGTGCGGGCAGGTGTACATCCCGTCGCGAGGGACCTGCCCGGCCGACGGGGTGCCCACCGACACCGAGGTCGAGCTCCCGGACACCGGGACCATCACCACGTTCTCCGTGGTGAACGTGGGCTACCCCGGGCAGCAGGTGACGCCGCCGTACGTGGCGGCGGCGGTGCTGCTCGACGGCGCCGACATCGCGTTCCAGCACCTGATCCTCGGCTGCGACCCCGCCGACGTGCACATGGGCATGCGGGTGCGGGCCGCCTGGCGCCCGCGCGCCGAGTGGGCGCGGCATGCCGACACCATCAGCCACTTCACCCCCTCCGGCGAGCCGGACGCCCCCTACGAGTCCTATGCGAGGCACCTTTGACAGAAGTAGCCATCGTCGCCTTCGCCCAGTCCCAGGTCATGGTCCGCGACGACTCGACGACCAGCGGCGTGGAGATGCTGGTGCCCATCTTCGGCGAGGTGTACGCGCAGACCGGCCTGACCCGCGCCGACATCGGCTTCTGGTGCTCGGGATCCTCGGACTACCTGGCCGGGCGGGCGTTCTCCTTCGTGCAGGCGGTCGACGCGATCGGCGCCGTCCCCCCGATCATGGAGTCCCACGTGGAGATGGACGGCGCCTGGGCGCTGTACGAGGCGTGGGTGAAGATCCTCACCGGCGAGGCCGACATCGCGCTCGCCTACGGGTTCGGCAAGGCCTCGGGGGCTGAGCTCCGCAGGGTCCTCGCGCTGCAGCTTGACCCCTACCTCCTGGCGCCGCTGTGGCCGGACTCGGTGTCGGTCGCGGCGCTGCAGGCCCGGCTCGGCATCGAGGCGGGCCGCTGGACCGAGAAGGACATGGCCCAGGTCGCGGCGCGCAGCCGCGCGGCCGCCGTGGCCAACCCGAGCGCGCAGGTCGCCGGCGAGGTCGCGATCGAGGACCTGCTCGCCCGCCCCTAGGTCGCCGCCCCGCTGCGGGCGCACGACTGCGCCCCGGTCGGCGACGGCGCCGCCGTCGTGATCTTGGCCAGCGCTGAACGCGCCCGCGAGCTGTGCGAGCGGCCCGCCTGGATCACCTGGTTCGGGCACCGGGCCGAGTCGGCCGCGCTCGGCGCGCGCGACCTGGTGACGCTCGCTCCCCTGGGAGCGCCAGACGGGCCCATGCCCGACGTCGCCGAACTGCACGCGCCCTTCACCCACCAGGAGATCATCCTGCGGGAGGCGCTCGGAATCGGCGCCGCCACCGACGTCAACCCGTCCGGCGGCGCCCTCGTCGCCAACCCGATGTTCGCGGCCGGCCTGGCCCGCCTCGGCTGCGCGGCCCAGGCGATCATGACCGGCCGCGCGGACCGCGCGCTCGGGCACGCGACCAGCGGCCCGCTCCTGCAGCAGAACCTGGTGTGCACGATGGAGGCCCAATGACCCGGCAACCCGTGGCAGCTGCGGTTCTCGGCGTCGGGCAGACCCGGCACCGCTCCAAGCGCACCGACGTGTCGATCGCCGGGCTGTGCCGGGAGGCGGTCGACCGCGCGCTGGCGGACGCCGGGCTCACGATGAGCGACATCGACGCCGTCGTCGTGGGCAAGGCCCCGGACCTGTTCGAGGGCGTGATGATGCCCGAGCTCTACCTGGCGGACGCGCTCGGCGCGGTCGGCAAGCCGCTGCTGCGGGTGCACACCGCCGGCTCGGTCGGCGGCGCGACCGGGATCGTCACCGCTAACCTGGTGCAGGCGGGAGTGCACCGCCGGGTGCTGGCGGTGGCGTTCGAGAAGCAGTCGGAGTCCAACGCCATGTGGGCGCTGTCGATCGCGCACCCGTTCAGCACCGCCGTCGTGGCGGGCGCCGGCGGCTACTTCGCGCCGCACATCCGCGCCTACATCCGGCGCAGCGGCGCGCCGTCGCACATCGGGGCGATGGTCGCCGTCAAGGACCGGCGCAACGGCGCCCGCAATCCCTTTGCCCACCTGCAGCAGGCCGACATCACGCTGGAGAAGGTGCTCGCCTCTCCCCTGCTGTGGGACCCGGTTCGCTACGACGAGACCTGCCCGTCCTCCGACGGCGCGTGCGCGGTGATCATCGGTGACTCCGACGCCGCGCAGGCATCGCAGGCCGGCGGACGGCCGGTCGCCTGGATCCGGGCCACCGCGATGCGCACCGAGCCGACCATGTTCGCGGGCAAGGACCCGGTGAACCCCGCCGCCGGCCTGGCCGCCGCCGCCGACCTGTGGCGCAAGGCCGGGATCACCTCCCCCATCGATGAGGTGGACGTGGCCGAGATCTACGTGCCGTTCTCCTGGTATGAGCCGATGTGGCTGGAGAACCTCGGCTTCGCCGCGCCCGGTGAGGGGTGGCGGCTGACCGAGGCGGGCGAGACCGAGATCGGCGGCCGGATCCCGGTCAACCCGTCGGGCGGGGTCCTGTCGTCGAACCCGATCGGCGCCTCCGGCCTGCTCCGCTTCGCCGAGGCGGCCCTGCAGGTCATGGGCAAGGCCGGCGCCCACCAGGTGCCCGGCGCCCGCACCGCCCTCGGCCACGCCTACGGCGGCGGCTCCCAGTACTTCTCCATGTGGGTAGTGTCGAGCACGCCGTAAGCCGCACCCCGCCCCCTCCCGAACTTATCTCACCCGACCCTCTCGTGCCTTACGCCGTCCTGACCCACGTGATCGGCCGGGGTAAACACCGCGAGGAAATGGGCGTCCAATTCGGTGACGCTCCCGCCAGCTCCGCACTGGCACGAAAGTGCCACATCCCATTCCAGATGCACCGTCCCGTCGGGTCCTTTCCCATCGTCCGGCGTGAATACCTCAGCGAGGTGATCATCGATCGTCTCGTCCCCGGCTTCGTTGAAGCCGCATGTGCAGCACGCGCTGGCCATTTTGTCCTCATCTCCCACGGTAGGGCTCGCTGCCTTCGGTGTGCGGGTCGCTGATCAGGGCGCGGGTCACCTTGCCGCCGTACGGGGCGGGCGGCCGGTAGCAGTCCCAGCGCGCGCAATAGGCGTCCACGATGCCTAGCCCCCGGCCATTTTCGTCCAGGTCACCGGCAACCCGTTGCCGCGGGGACGTGGTCACCGCGTCCCACACCGCCACCAGCACCCCGTCCGGGCCGGCCAGCAGCCACAGCCGGATCGGCGGCCGGCCAGCCTCCCAGGCGACCTGCTCGGTGGCGATGACGGAATTGGTCGTCAGCTCCGTTACGACCAGCGACGCCTTTTCCTCGAATGCGTCCAGCCGCCATTCCTCGAGTGCATTCCGCACCAGCCCGCGCGCGGAACCGGGCGCGGTCCGATACGCGCCGTACTCCATGAACGCGCGCAACGGGAACGACGCCATCCACCTATCGTCTGGCGCGAGCGGATGAGGCGGAATGACATGTACAGTGAGAGCGGCGGCGTTGCTGGCGTTCACTGATTTTCCCCTTGCGGCGGTGACTTCTGGGTCAATGGAATTACAATGGCATTAGACCGGACGACCACGCCCGTGTACCGGCGAGAAGTCCACGGAAGTACCACGACTTCCCACACGAGGGAGATGAGCTCACGTGACTCCACGAGCTCAGGCCCGCAGTCCCGAGAACGACCCCGCCGCGCTCCTCGGCGATGAGCTCCGCGAGTTGCGCAAGCTCGCGGGCTACCGCAGCCAGGACGACGTGGCGGCCATCCTCGGCAGCGACCGCAGCGTCATCGGCAAGGCCGAGACCGGCGACCAGCCCCCGACTCCCGAGGTCCTGACCGCGCTACTGGACGCCTACCGGGTCACCGGGCGGCTCCGCCGCGTTTACGAGCGGCTCGCCAGGGTTGCCCGTGCCCGGGAAGACCCCGGCAAGCTCCGCGTGGCACCTTTCTATGACACCGAGGCGAAGGCGCACACTGTCCGCTACTGGGCACCGACCATCATGCCCGGGATCGCCCAGACAGCGGCCTACGCCGCCGAGTTGTTCCGTGCACTCGGCTACGACGAGACACAGGTCGCCCTTTTCGTCGATCGCAGGCTCGGCCGCCAGGCGATTTTCGCCCGACCCGAACCACCCGACACCACGATTCTCCTGTGGGAGCCGGTGCTGACCCACCAGATCGGGACCGCCGAGACGATGGGAGAACAACTCGCGCACCTGCTGGCGCTGCCCGGCGCTGTTGTGATCCAGGTTGTGCCCGGTAGCCTGGGAGCGAACGCGGGCCTCGGCGGCGCGATCAACCTCGCGGCCAGCGACGACGCGCCCGAACTGCTCGTCAGCGACGCACTCGTTGAGGACCAGGTCGCGAATAACCCGGTGCTGGTCCGCAGGGCGTCGGTTACCTTTAACCGTGTCCGGGCCGACGCGCTCACCGCGAGGGAGTCCCGGGTTCGGCTCACGAAGGCGATGGACAGATGGCAGAGCTAACCCCCGGCTGGCGCAAGTCCAGCCACAGCGTCAACAGCGGCGGCGCGAACTGCGTGGAGGTCGGAACCGTCCCGTGGCGCAAGTCCAGCTACAGCGTCAGCAGCGGCGGCGCGAACTGCGTCGAGGCCGGGAGCCTGCCCGGCCAGGTCCTCATCCGCGACACCACAGATAACGGCCACGGCCCGGTGCTGCGCGTTTCCGCGCGGACGTGGCGCTCGTTCACCGCTGGCCTGCGCGCTCAGTAGCGCCCGGCGCGGAAAAGGCGGTGCGTTGACGGCCCCGTTCGTGCCAGGATGCCCAGCGTGTCTAGTCGCGCGCTGAGCTTCGGAGCGATGGCGCAGGCGTACGAGCGCTTCCGGCCGGGGTATCCGCCAGAGCTGTTCGACCTGGTGATGACGTACGCGGGCCAGCCGGTCGCGACCGCGCTGGAGATTGGCGCCGGCACCGGCAAGGCGACCCGCCTGTTCGCCGCGCGGGGCATCGCCGTCACCGCCACCGAGCCCGACCCGGCCATGCTCGCCGAGCTGGTTAAGCACGTGCCCGCGAACGTCACCGCCGTGCGGGCCAGCTTCGAGGACCTGCGGCCGGGCACGGTCTACGGGCTGGTTTACGCGGCGGCGGCGCTGCACTGGACCAGCCCCGAGGGGCGGTGGCCGCGCGTGGCCGCGCTGCTGGAGCCGGGCGGCGTGTTCGCCTCCTGCGGCGGGCCCTTCCGGCTGGCTGACCCCGCGGTGGATGCCGCCGTGCTCGCGGCCCGGGCGCCGTTCCTGGACAGCGACGATATCCCGTCCCCGGATGGGACGCCGCCCGGGCATGACATGCAGTGGCCGGGCACGGAGCTTCAGCGATCGCCATTGTTCACGGATGCCCGCCAGCACGTGATCGGCCGGCGCCTGACGATGAGCGCCCGCGACTACGTGGGCCACCTGTCCACCATCTCGGCCTACCTGCAACTGCCGGCCCCGGCCCGCGAGCAGGCATACGCCAGCATCCAGCGGGTCCTGCCGCCGGCGGTCGAGGTAGCCGCCGACATCACCGTGCACCTCGCCCGCCGCCGCCCAAAGTCCTAGTCCCGGCCCGATGCCGCTCGGCACCGTCTTGTCCCACTGTCCTCGTTGTTCCAGGCTGCCTCGCCAGCCCCGCTAGCTCGCGGGCTACGGCGTGATCATTGGCGAGTGCCGTCAGTTATGCCGCATATCCCGGCCAAAAAGACGGCACTCGGCTTCGGAGGGCATCGACGCGGTTAGCCGTCCAGTAGCGCGCGCAGGTCGGCCGCCTGGCGGCGCAAGTCGCTATCGGGCACCGGGTCCGGCGCGAAGATGTCCTCCCACGCGATTGGCCCGCCGGGGGCCGGATCGTCGCGGTAACGAGGGAGCACGTGGGTGTGCAGGTGCGGGACGGTGTTCCCCAGCGTCAGGTAGTTCATCTTGACCGGGCTGAACCGTGCCCGCACCGCGCGCCCCGCGGCCATGACCTCGGCCCAGTAGCGGCTCGCCTGCCCGGGGTCCAGGTCGGTTGGCTCGGCGACGTGCCCGAGCCTCCATACCACGATGCAGTAGCCCGGCAGGCGGCTGCGGCGCTCCAGGCGTACCTCCGCGACGTCGCCGGCGAAGACCGCGACCGAGTAGTCGTTGTCGCCCGCGCCGAGAGCACCGCACAGCGGGCAGTCCTTGCCGGTCATGCGGTCGGCCCAGTCCCCGGGCCACGTGCGTTCAGCCATGGCCACATTGAACCATCCGCGCCGTGAGCGGCGACAGCTTGAGCGCCGGGATCAGGCCGCCCCGTAGACGACGAGCGACACGGCGGCGTACTGGGTGAGGTAGGCCGCGATGGTCATCGCGTGGAACACCTCGTGGAACCCGAACCACCGAGGTGCCGGATCGGGCCACTTTCGCGCGTAGACGGCGGCGCCCAGGCTGTACAGGATGCCCCCGGCCAGCACCAGCGCCACGACCAAGGACCCCGCCCCCCGCAGGAGTTGCGGCACCACGAAGACCGCGATCCAGCCAAGCGCGATGAACAGCGACGCGACCAGCCACCGGGGCGCCGGCCGCCAGGCGGGCCGCCAGATGAGCCGGGCCACGGCGCCGCCGGCCGCCCCCGTCCAGATGACCGCCAGCACGCTCACCCGCGTCCAGCCGTGCAGCGCGAGCACCGCCAGCGGCGTGTAGGTGCCCGCGATCACCAGCAGGATGCCCACGTGGTCGAGCCGGGACAGCACGCGACGGCGCCTGCTGCCCAGCGGTGACCGGTGGTATGCCGCCGACGCGCCGAACATGGCCATGCCGGCCAGGCTGTACACGGCGGCCGCGAGCCGGGCCGGCTGGGTCGGGCCGAGCGCGGTGAGCATGGCCCCGGCCACCGCGGCGGCCGGGAAGGCACCGGCGTGCAGCAGGCCCCGCAGCCGGGGCGGCGCGGCGCTCGCCCCGCCTGGCCCGGCCGGGCCAGCCCCGGCCCTGACGGCGCCCGCAGCGCCCGCCTTACCCGCCGCGTCGATGACGCCTCGCATGGAATGCTCCTTCCTGCCACCCAAACCTACGGTACCGTACCTTACGCTATCGTACCTTACGGAAGCGTAAGTTAGGGGCGGCCGTCCGGCGCTGACCCCTGAGATGTTTACGATCCGTGCTCGGGGCGAGGTCCTGTTGTGGTTGTAGCGACAGGGAAGGGAGGCCGACCGGTCATGGCTGCGGGCAGGCGCCCGGACGCGGCTCCCGGCGCCGGGAAGCTGGCGCCCTACCATCGCAAGCGAGACTTCACTCGCACGCCGGAGCCGTCCGGTGCCCCGGAATCACCCGGCGAGCGGACCGGCGCCGGCCCGGCCCGGTTCGTGGTCCAGCTGCACCGGGCGCGGCGGCTGCACTATGACGTCCGGTTCGAAATCGGCGGCGTGCTGGCGAGCTGGGCGGTGCCGAAGGGGCCGACCCTTGATCCCTCCGTGAAGCGCATTGCCGTGCACGTCGAGGATCACCCCATCGAGTACCTGGACTTTGAGGGCGTCATCCCGGCCGGGGAGTACGGCGGCGGCGACGTAATCGTCTGGGACTTCGGCACCTGGGAGCCGCACGGCACCGACGACCCGGCCGCGGCCATCGCGGGCGGCGAGCTGCACGCCGACGTGCACGGCCACAAGCTCCGCGGCCGCCTGGTCCTGGTCCGGCGCGGCCGCGACCGGTCCGGCAAGGACCAGTGGCTGCTGCTCCATAAACGCGACGAGTACGCAGTGGAGGGCTGGGATCCGGCCGATTATCCCCAGTCAGTGCTCAGCGGGCGCACCAACGAGGAGGTCAAGGCCGACCCGCGGCGGATGTGGCGCTCGGACCTGCCCCCCGCGCAGGCCAGCGTGCCGGTCAATGGCACCGCAGTCGATGGCACCGCAGTCGATGGCACCGCGGCGCCCGCTGGCCCCTCGGCTGACCAGCTCGACGCGCTCGACCGCCTCGGGCCGGGCGGTGCCTGGGAGGTCTTCGGTCGCCGGCTGCGGCTGACCAACCTGGACAAGGTGCTCTTCCCGTCGGCTGACGGGCAGCCGCCAGTGACCAAGCGCGAGTTCGTCCGCTACGCCGCGTGCATCGCCCCCGTGGTGCTGCCCTACCTGGCCGGCCGCGCCCTGAACATGCACCGGTTCCCCGGCGGCGCCGATACCTCCGGGTTCTGGCACAAGCAGCTACCCGGGCACGCCCCGGACTGGATCTCGCGCTGGGACTACCCTGACGCTGGCCCGGGAGAGACCAGCACCTACCTGGTCGTCAGCGAGCCCGCGACGCTGGTGTGGGCGGCTAACTTCGGCGCGCTGGAGTGGCACGCCTGGACCTCCCGCACCGACCAGCCGCACCTGCCCAGCTATGCCCTGATCGATATCGACCCTGGCCCGGCGACCTCCTGGGACGACGTGCTCGCGCTCGCCCGGCTGCACCGCGTCGCGCTGGAGCACCTCGGCGTGGCGGGCCAGCCCAAGCTCACCGGACGGCGGGGGATTCAGATCTGGATCCCCATCGCCCGCGGCCCCAGCTTCGATGACACCCGCGACTGGACCAAGCAGCTGTCCCGCGCCGTCGGCGCCGCCGTCCCCGAACTGGTCAGCTGGCAATGGAACGTTCGCGACCGCGGCGGACTGGCCCGGCTGGACTACACCCAGAACGTCATCAACAAGACCCTGGTCGCGCCGTACAGCCCCCGCGCCGTGGCCGGCGCCCCGGTATCCGCGCCGATCGACTGGGACGAGCTCGACGACCCCGCGCTGCGTCCGGACTCTTTCACGATCCGGGACTTCCCCTCCCGGCTGGCCGAGCGAGGCGACCCGTTCGCGACCGTGCTGACCGCCCGCCAGGTGCTGCCCCCGATCACCTGACCCCGGCCGCGTGCCGCCCGGCGGCCTCAGCCGGCCAGGCGCAGCCAGCGGAACCCGTACCGGCCGAGCGCGACGTCCCGGCCGGGATGGTACGGAGGATCGGCGTCGCCGAGGACCTGGTGCGCCTGGCTCGCTGACGCCAGGTCGGCGAGGCCATCCGGCAAGGCGATCGTGACGGGCTCGGCGGACAAGTTATGCAGCGTGACCATGCGGCCGTCACGCCAGCGCGCCTCGATGACCAGGACGCGCGGGTCGCTGACCTTCATCGTGCGCCACGTGCCCCAGCCGAGCTCCGGGCACTCGCGGCGTGCCCGGATAGCGCGGGCGACCCAGGAGTACAGCGAGCCCGGGTCGTGCCGCTGGTCGAGCACGTTGACCGCGCGGTACCCGTCGGGGCCGTCCGCGCGGGCCGGCCGGTACAGCTTACTGGCGGTGGAGAAGCCGCCCGCGTGCTCGGGGGACCACTGCATCGGGTTGCGGACCGCGATACGGCCGGGCAGTGACAGGTCCTCGCCCATGCCGATCTCGTCCCCGTACATCAAGATGGGCGTACCTGGCAGGGCCATCGTCAGGGCGAGGGCGAGCCGGATCCGCTGCTGGTCGTGGCCCAGCATCGAGGCCAGCCGCCGGCGGATGCCGCGCCCGTAGAGCCGGTGCCGGTCCTCGGGCGCGAACGCCGCGAAGACCTCCGCGCGCTCGCTGTCGCTGAGCATGCCGAGGTTGAGCTCATCGTGGTGGCGGCAGAAATTGGCGAACTGGGCCTGCTCGGGATGGCGGGGCCGGCTGTTCAGCGCGTCAATGATGGGTGCGGCGCTGCCGCGAGCGTGCGCGAGCCACTGCGCGGCGCAGGCGCGGAAGTCGAACAGCATCTGCACGCCGTCGCCGCCGTCGACCGCGAAGTAGCGCTGCTGCTCGGCGGAGCTGACGTTGGCCTCGCCGAGGAAGATGGCATTCCCGCGGCGCCGCTCGAGGAACTCCACCAGCGACCGCAGGTAGGTGACCGGCTGGTCCTTGGCGTAAGTGCCGAGCGTCTCGATCATGAACTGCAGCGAGTCGACCCGGAACCCGGAGATGCCGAGCTCCAGCCAGAATCCCAGGACCTTGTGCATCTCGTCCAGGACGTTCGGCTCGGTGATGTTCAGGTCGGGCATGAAGTCGAAGTACCGGTGCATGTACCACTGCCCGGCGGCGTCGTCGTAGGTCCACGTGCCCTTCTGCTCGCCGGGGAACGCCACCTCGCTGGGCTGGTCTTGCCTGGTGTCGCTCCATCGGTAGTAATCCCGGTACCGGGAGTAACGGTCACGGCGCGCCTGCTGGAACCAGGGATGCTGGCTGCTGGTGTGGCTCAGCACCAGGTCGACCAGCACGCGGATGCCCAGGTTGTCCGCGGTGCGGATCATCTCCACGAAGTCCCCCAGCGTCCCGAGGCGCGGGTCGACCGCGTAGTAGTCGGTGATGTCGTAGCCGTCATCGCCGAGCGGGGACGGGTAGAACGGCATCAGCCACAAGGTGGTGATGCCCAGGCCCGACAGGTAATCCAGCCGCCTGGTCAGCCCGGCCAGATCCCCCGTCCCGTCGCCATCGGAATCGGCCCACGTCGCGACGTCGGCGCAGTAGATGACGGCGTTCTTCCACCACAGGTCGCTCGTCGCCTTGTCAGTCACGCGACACGCTCTTCCCGCGTTCGCGGCACCGTAACGCGCCCGGGGGCGCGCGGGCGCAGGAAGTCTGAGAATAGCCATTGGGTGCTTGGTCCCGTTGCGCAGTCCAAGCATGGTTAGCCTGTGCTCATGGAGCTAGGCCAGTGAGCGGCGGCGCGGTGAGATGCCGGGTAGTCAAAGCCCCGGCGACGGGCCGCGCGGCCGTCGTGGTGGCACTGTTCGCTGCCGTCGTCGGGACGGCGGCCTGCACGGGCTCGGCCGGCCCGCCGCCCACGCCGGCCACCTCAGGGCCGACGAGCGCTCAGAGGACATCGGCGGCTCAGGGAGCATCGGCCGCGCCGCCGGCGCCGGGCAACGCCAGCGTGATCTGGCTCTGCCGGCCAGGGATGGGTGACAACCCGTGCACGGTCAGCCCGGCCGGCACCTCGGTCGGCCCGTCCGGCAGCCGCACCCCGGCTCTGGCCCGCGACGCCGTGGACTCCCCCTTCAACTGCTTCTACGTCTACCCGACGGTCGTCGGCGGCACCACCGTGAACGCCCCGCTGAAAGCGCAGCCGGTTATCAGGCGGACCGCGATCGAGCAGGCCAGCCAGTTCTCCCGGGCCTGCCAGGTGTGGGCGCCGGTCTACCGGCAGGCCACCCTGCGCGGCCTGCTGGCCAGCGCGGCACCGGGCTCCGCGGTCGCCGCCATCGCCTACGGCGACGTGGTGGCCGCCTGGCGGGAGTTCCTGGCCCGCGACGGCGGCAAGCCCATCATCGTCATCGGCCACTCCCAGGGCGCGTCGATCCTCATCAAGCTGCTGCAACAGCAAGTCGACCGCGACCCGGCGGTCCGCTCCCTGCTCGTGTCCGCCGTGCTGCTCGGCGGCAACGTCCAGGTGCCGACCGGGCGCCCGGTCGGCGGCACCTTCGCGCACCTGCCACTATGCACCGCGCCCGGCCAGGCCGGCTGCGTGATCGCCTACAGCTCCTTCAGCCGCACCCCGCCGCCGAACAGCTACTTCGGCATCGCGGGCCAGGGCGTGAGCTGGCTGTCCGGGCAGTACAGCGGGGCCGGGCAACAGGTCGCCTGCGTCAACCCGGCCGCCATCGGCGGCGGCACCGCCCCGCTGCAGCCGTACTTCGCCGGCGTGAACGCGGCCGGCACGACCGCGACCTGGGTCACCTACCCGAGTCTGTACACGGCGGCCTGCCAGACCGCCGGGAACGTCACCTGGCTGCAGGTGACCGACGTGGCCGACGCGTCCGACCGCCGCCCGGCCCTCGACGACAACGACCCAGCCACCTTCGGCCTGCACCGCTTCGACGTGAACCTGGCCCTGGGCAACCTGGTTCAAGATGTCCTCGCCCAGGAAGCCTCCTACCGAGCCGGTCGCTAGGAGCTGGCTTTACAGGGAACAGGCCCCCTGGGAACGAGGGTCACGGGCATTCGAACGGCGGGTGCGGAGCGGTCGCGACCCTGGTCGAGACCCCGGAGCCGGCGCTGACCCGCGCGCCCCCGCCCGGGCTCTGCCACGTCACCAGGCCGATGTTGGTGCAGGTGTAGTCAACGGCATAGGTGACGGAGCCGAACAGCAGCCCGGCGGCGTTCAGGGCCTGGCCCGCCTGGGCCACGGTGTCGCCGATCAGGTTGGGCACCGTGGCCGGGATCCAGCCCACGGCCAGGCTGTAACCGCCTTGATGGAGCAGGCTGCAGGTGTCGTCTCCGAACGCGAACGCGGTCACCCCGGCCAGCGCGGTCACCTGCCTGGGGACGAAACCGGTGGCGCCGCTGTGGCCGAGCTGGCCGAAGGCGTCACAGCCCCACGTCCACAGCGAGCCGTCCGCGCGGATCGCAGCGCTGGAGACCTGGAGCAGGGCGGCGGTTCCGCCGACGATCTTGGTGACGCCGGTGAGGCCGATCGACACCGGAACGAGACTGTCGGTCTGGGTGCCGTTGCCAATCTGCCCGCAGGAGTTGCTGCCCCAGGCCCAGACCCCCATCTGGGGGCCGGCCACCGCCAGGGTGGACCAGCCGTCGCTGGCCACCTGGGTGACGCCGCTCAGGCCGGGCACCGGGGTCGGACTGAGAACGGTCGTGGTCGTCCCGTTGCCCAGCTCGCCGCTGCTGTTCCGGCCCCAGCTGTACAGGGTCCCGTCGGCGCGCACGGCGAAGCTCTCCGCGCCGCCGCCGGCAATCTGGGCAATCCCGTCCAGGCTAGATACCTGCTCGGGCAGCGACTCGTTGTAGGTGGTCCCGTCGCCCAGTTCCCCGTCGCTGTTGTCGCCCCAGGCCCACACCGTGCCATCCGACTTGCGCGCCATCGCGTAATACCCGCCCGCCGCCACCTCCCTGACCCCGGTCAGCAGGGGCACCCGGATCGGCGAGGATGTCGAGCTCGTGCTCCCGTTGCCCAGCTGGGCGTGGCTATTGTCGCCCCATGCCCACACGCTGCCGTCGGATTCCACCGCGTAGCCGTTGCCTTCATCGCCCAGGGAGAACTGGATGACCCCGCTGAGGCCGGGCACCCGGGTCGGCGTGGTGACCAGGCCGCCGTTGCCGGCGTAACCCAGCTGGCCGTATTGGTCGTCACCCCACGTCCACAGGCTGCCGTCGGTGAGCAGCGCGCCACTGGAGCGCAGGCCCGTCGCGAGCT
Organism: Streptosporangiaceae bacterium; assembly: GCA_025935815.1. Classification (GTDB taxonomy): domain Bacteria; phylum Actinomycetota; class Actinomycetes; order Streptosporangiales; family Streptosporangiaceae; genus Trebonia. The sequence continues at coordinate 16,214 of JAICUO010000005.1, read as the reverse complement.
GCTTGATAGTGCCCGGTGGCCCGCTGGCGGGCGTCGGCGACAGGCTCCGGTCCGTCGTGATGGTCCCGTTGCCCAGCACCGCGTGCTGGTTGGTCCCGAAGCCGTAGAGCACCGGAACCGGCGCTGCCGCCCGGGCCGGCGCCGCCACCAGGACGCTGGCCACGCCCAGCGCGCTCGCCAGGACGAGCATCACCTTGACGCCGCTGGATCTCATCGCTCATCCCCGCCCCGGCCGCCGGCCACCGCACTCGCTGTGACCATAGCCACGCTGATCGGCCAGATCAATGACACCAGCGACTAGGGCGGGCGCTTTCCCGACGATCACGTCAGGTAACCGAGACGGCCGTTAAGTAAGGGACTAACGGGGACTAGGTGTAACTGACCGGCAGGTGCTTGATGCCGTTGAGCCAGCCCGAGCGCAGCCGCTCGGCGTCGCCGGCCAGCCGGATGCCGGGCATCGCGTCGGCGATGGCGTTAAAGATCAGCCCGATCTCCATCTTGGCGAGGTTGGCGCCCAGGCAGTAATGCGCGCCGGTGCCGCCCAGGCCCAGGTGCGGGTTGGGCGAGCGGAGGATGTCGAACCGCTCGGGGTGGTCGAAGACGGACTCATCGAAGTTGGCCGACCGGTAGAACAGGCCGAGCCGGTCCCCCGCCTTGACGGCCTGCCCGCCGAGCTCGGTGTCGGCCAGCGCGGTGCGCTGGAACACCGTCACCGGGGTGCCCCACCGGATGATCTCATCGGCCGCCGTCTCCGGGCGCTCGGCCTTGAACAGCTCCCACTGGTCGGGGTTGGCGAAGAACCCCATCATGCCGTGCGAGATCGCGTTCCGGGTGGTCTCGTTGCCTGCCACCGCCAGCATGAGCACGAAATACCCGAACTGGTCATCCGACAGGTGCTGGCCGTCGATCTCGGCGTTGACCAGCTTGGTGACGATGTCGTCGCGCGGGTTGGCCCGGCGGTCCTCGGCCATCTCCATGGCGTAGGCCAAGATCTCCATCGCGGCGTTCATCTCGGCGTTCTCGAACTCCGGGTCATCGGAGCCGATCATCTGGTTCGACCACTGGAAGATCTTCTGCCGGTCCTCCTGGGGGACGCCGATCAGGTCGGCGATCGCCTGCAGCGGCAGCTCGCACGCCACGTCGGCGACGAAGTCGCCGGTCCCCTCGGCCAGCGCGGTGGCCATGATCCGCGCGGCGCGCTCGCGCAGGCCATCGCGCAGGTTGTTGATGGACCGGGGGGTGAAGCCCCGGGAGATGATGGCCCGCACCGCGGTGTGCTCCGGCGGGTCCATGTTGAGCAGGATGACCCGCTGCACCTCGACCTCGTCGCGCGTAATGCCCTCCTTGTGCCGGATGAGCGCGGTGTTCTCGTAGCTGGAGTACAGGTCGCTGTGCCGGGAGATCTCCATGATGTCGGCGTGCCTGGTGACCACCCAGTAGCCCTCGTCGTCGAAGCCGGCCGAGCCCCGGCGCTGGGCGTTCCACCAGACCGGGGACGTCCGGCGCAGCTCGGCGAACTCCTCGGACGGGACCCGGCTGACGTACAGGTCGGGATCGGTGAAGTCGAATCCTGCGGGGATGTCCGGCACGGCCATGCTGCCTCCGTAGGCCTGAAGTCCTGCGCTGCCTCTTGCCCATAACTGAAACGTGTTCTAATTGAATGACGCCATGCCGACGAGTTCAAGAGCGTCGGCCAAGTGAACGCGTTCTATGACGACAGTCACAGGCGGAGAGGATGATCGCGGTGGGGAACCCGGTGATCGTGGCGGCCGCGCGCACCCCGATCGGCAAGCGCGGCGGAACGCTCGCGGGCCTGCACGCCGCCGAGATCCTCGGCGCCGCCCAAGTCGGCCTGCTGGAGCGGGCCGGCCTCGGGCCGGCCGCCGTCGAGCAGGTCGCCGGGGGCTGCGTCACGCAGGCGGGCGAGCAATCCAACAACGTGACCCGCACCGCCTGGCTGCACGCCGGGCTGCCCTACCAGGCGGGCTGCCTGACGCTGGACGCCCAGTGCGGCTCCGGGCAGCAAGCCGCCCACGTCATCGCCGGGCTCATCGCCGCCGGCGCGATCGGCGTCGGCGTCGCCTGCGGGGTGGAGGCGATGTCCCGGGTGCCGCTGCGCGCCAGCGTGGGCACCGACGTCGGGATGCCCCGTCCGGACAGCTGGCACATCGACATGCCGAACCAGTTCGCCGCCGCCGAGCGGATCGCCGCCAACCGGGGCCTGTCGCGCGCGCGGGTCGACGCGTTCGGCCTGCGCTCGCAGGCGCTGGCCGCCGCTGCCTGGGCGGTGGGGCACTTCGACCGCGAGATCGTCCCGGTCAAGGCCGCCGATGGCATCGTCGACCGCGACCAGGGGCTGCGCGAGACCACCCTGGACGGCCTCGCCCGGCTCAAGCCGGTGCTTGAGGACGGCGTGCACACGGCCGGGACCTCCTCGCAGATCTCCGACGGCGCCGCCGCCGTCCTGCTGGCCGACGAAGGCCGCGCGCGGGAACTGGGCCTGCGGCCCCGGGCCCGGATCGTCGCGCAGGCCCTCATCGGCGCCGAGCCGTACTACCACCTGGACGGTCCGATCGCCGCCACCCAGCGGGTCCTGAAAGCCAGCGGCATGACGCTCGCCGACATCGACCTGTTCGAGGTCAACGAGGCGTTCGCCTCCGTCGTGCTGTCCTGGCTCCAGGTACTGGAGCCTGACGAGTCAAAGGTGAACGTCAACGGCGGCGCCATCGCACTCGGTCATCCCGTCGGCGCCACTGGCGCCCGGCTCCTCACCAGTGCCCTGCACGAGCTGGAGCGCCGCGACGCCAGCACCGCGCTCGTCACCATGTGCGCGGGCGGCGCGATGGCCACCGCCACCATCCTCGAGCGCCGGTAGCCCTCCCTGGGGAGGCAGCACAACATGGTCCGCTGCTAGGGTGGTCCGTCGTGCGGAATGCGGGCCTGCGGGTGTTCGGCGAGTGGCTCCTGACTGCGGTAATCGCGCTCCTGATCATGGGAGTTTTCAGCTTGGCTTTCCCTGGGAGGTGGCTGTCGCTTCCGGTCATTGCCGTCTCGATCGGGGCGGCCACACTGGGAAAGCTGTCTTACTCGGCAGAGAGGGCCGTGGTGCGGCGTGTCCGTTCCCGCCGCGCGGGCGGGAGCTAGTGCTGCGTCAGGCAACGTTTGCCTCGTTGCTGGCGTAACTCCGAGCCGGGCGATAGGGGGCCAGTCACCCGGCGTCCGATCAGCCGTCGGCTTCTGCGTGGCCCGCATCCAGACCGTCGAGGAATTCCCTGACCGATCGCTTGGACCTGAGCACGTGGAGGACCACATGCTGACCGTGCCGGGCAATGATTTGGTGTTCGTGCCCTGGCTCTGACCGGCGTTTTCGCCAGATTTGGACGGCCAAGCGCCACTCATCGCGCAACCGCGGCCAGGCCGAATAGTCGCACCCTTCAGGCAACTCGTCCGGCATTCGGAAGCCGCGCAGGAACGCGCGTCCAGCGCAAACCCACCAGGGCAGGTCGAGAAACACTACGGTGTCGGCGCGTTCGAGCCGGAGATCAAGCGTCTCCTGGTAGTTGCCGTCGGCGATCCATGCGTTGCCGGCGAGCAGGCGACGTTGCCTCTCGCGCCACTCAGTCTCCGGCGGTGCAACCCAGCCGGCCTTCCAGAAGTGGACGTCAAGGTGAATGACCGGCAAGCCGGTCCTGGCAGCGAGCGCGAGCGAGAACGTGCTCTTCCCGGACCCGGCCATCCCAGTGACGATGACGCGGCGTCCTAGCGCCGGCGGGGCTTCAGCCATTGCAGTCAGTGTCCCCTCACGTGCCGTTGCAGGGAGGGGCAAGGCTACCTGACACGGCTTGCGGGCCAGCGCTCCCGTGACGCGATAGCGGTCTGGGCGCCGGGAGCGTCAGGAGTACTGGCGGGTGGCGGCGGCCAGGCGGTCCAGGACCGGACTGGCCGAAGGAGCGCCGTCCGCGACCGCGGCGACCGCCAGGTAGGCGTGCATCCGCCATAGCTCCTGGCGCTCGGCGAAGCCGGCGTCAATCGGGGTGATCTCCCGGTAGGCGGCGAACAGGTCCTCCGGCACCGGGTGGAAGAAGCCCGCCAGCGCGAGGTCGATCTCCGGATGGCCGAAGTACGGGCACGCGTCGATCAGGTAGGCCCCGTCCGGGGTGTTGATGAAGTTGTTCTGCTGGGCGTCGCCGTGCAGCAGCGCCGGCATTGGCTCCGGGCCGCATAGCTGCGGCAGGCGCCCGGCGACCCGTTCGACCGCGGCCGCCAGCTCCGGGGCTACCTGACCGGCATCCCGGGCTAGCCGCAGGGCGGGAGCAGCCGCCGCTCGGCGTAGAAGTCAGCCCACCGACCAGTCACCACCGGTCGGCTGTCCAGCCGAAACGGCCCGAAGAAGCCGTCCAGCGCGGGCATTCCGGATACGCCGCCCTGCACCTGGTGCAGCCGGGCCAGCGCCCGCCCGATGTCCGCGTAGTCGCAGGCTGTCCGGGAGTCGCTGGGCAGTCCCCGGCCAGAGCCCCGTTCCGGTAGCGCCTCCGACAGCAGCATCGACCCGGCCTTGGTGGCGATCACCCCGTCGCAGACGGGCACCGGCGTCGCGACATCGGCCACGTGGTGGATGAACCGCAGCCCGGCCACCTCCGCGGCGGCCTGCTCGAGCCCGTTCGGGCCCGCATAGAGCTTCACGAACACCGAGAACGGCTCCCCCGAGAAGATGCCGCACGGATGAGAGGCCCGGTCCTTCAGGTCAGCGAAGCCCAGGTGCTGCCACTGACGTCCCAGGTGCGCCGAAGCCGCCTGCTCGACTTCTCGCACCACCCCAGCATCAAGCAGCGGATGAGGCACGGGTGCAGGCTACGCCGGAGAGCTCAGCTGAGGCTTCTCACAATGAGGCAGCCGCCGGGCAGCTCGCACCTGCGCGACGGATATGGGAACCGGTCACGTGAAGCTGAAGAAGCACACCTGGGTGGCGTAGGCGACCAGGCGCCCCTCGTCGTGCCCGTCTGGGCCGAAGTCCCACAGCGCCATATCCGCAGATGCGTACCCCTGTCCTGCGTGGCGGGCCAGGTTGTGGGCGAAGACCCACTCCGAGCGGCACGAGCCGAGCAGGTGGAAGGTGAGATCGACACTGGGACCGAACCAGCCGTGGCGATGCTGTGGTCCTAGCTTCTCGCCAACAGCCCCCGGCATGGTGTCGGCCATCACGATCAGGGCCAGCGGGTCGAGAGTCCCGTCCGCGAGGATGGGAGGCTCGTCCATCCGGTACCACGTGCCATGCTCAGCCCGGCCCGGCCGGTAATCCTCCCAGGGGGCGTGGCCGAGGGCTCCTCTTCCTTCGAGGCGCCGCTCCCAGAACGGCGCCGGGGTGAAGAGCTCGGTTCCCGGGGGCGGCGCTTCCCGGAACGACCGCGCCAGCTCCAGCGGGACGAATCCGGCCGGCGGGGCCAGGTCCGTGAACTCGAAGCCCCGGCGCGGTGAGCCGAACACGGCGGTGGTCAGGTGCCCTCGGGCGGCCGCCGGGTTGCGGACCTCCGCTTGGAGATGGGACATGGACCGGCCCCTGCGCAGGACCTCGACGCTGATGTGCACGGCGCCGTGGGAGACGGGCGCCACGAAGGTCGTATGGAGGGACCGGAGGCTCTGGCCGTCGTCGCTCAGCTCCGCTGCCATCGCGCGCACCGCGGCGGCCGTGACGACCCCGCCCTGGGGATAGGGCACCAGCGTCCACGACTCGTCTATCACCCCCTCGTATCGGCCAGGCCCGGACGGCGAGGGCATTGATGTCGTCGCAACGGCGAAAGGGTTGCCCATGCCTGAATGCTAACTAAGCCCTCTTCACGCCGGCCTGCCTTAGCGCGGGCAGTGTCAAGTCCTGCAGCCTTGCCTGGCCGAGGGGCGCATGGCGCCAGGCGGCCTCGGCGGCGCGGCCGTGGCGGGAGCACCCGACGTCCATCCTGTGCGGGCCGCACGGCCCGCAGCCTCACCATTGAGATTACAGTGGACCTCCGGACCTGGCCCGGCGGTGAGCCGGCCAGGACTGGCCGGCCGCTCGCATTCGTCATGGAGGTCGCGTGCGCATCAGCCTTGGTGATGTGTCCTTGTGGTTCGATGTATCCGGGCCGTCAGTGATTCCGCTTGCGGACACGACGATAGAGCGCCCGGTCCTGGTGGCCGTCCACGGCGGCCCCGGCTTGGATCACCTCACGGTGAAGTCCGCCCTGGGGCCGCTGGCTGAGGACTTCCAGGTCCTGTACTTCGACCTGCGGGGCCACGGCCGCAGCGATCACAGCAGCGCCGAGTTCTGGAACATGCGGACCTGGGCTGATGACCTGCGGCGGCTGTGCGACGCGCTCGGGCTGCGCAAGCCGGTGGTCCTCGGCAGCAGCTTCGGCGGCTTCGTGGCGCTCAGCTACGCGGCGCTGTTCCCCGATCATCCCGGCGGCGTGATCCTGGCCAGCACGACCGGGGGCCACCAAGACCAGCAGCGGGTCATCGAGGCATTCGGCCGCCTCGGCGGCCCGGAGGCGGCCGCCGTCGCCCAGCGCACCTATGCCGATGAGACCGGAGACAATCAGGCTGAGTTCCTCCGCGTCTGCTACCCGCTTTACAGCGGCACGCCGGGCTGGGCCGAGGAATCCCGCCAGTTCCAGGCCCGGATGATCAAGAACATGGACGTCGCCTTGCACTACTCCACTCAGGAGGTCCACGCCTTCGACCCTTGGAGCGTGATCGGCGCCGTCAAGTGCCCCGTGCTGGTCCTGGCCGGCGAGGACGACCCCGTGTGCCCGCTGCCCGTTGTCGAGGAACTAGCCAGCCAGTTGCCGGCGGAAACCACCCGCCTGGTGCGGCTTCCCCGCGCGCGCCACACCATCTTCCGTGACCGGCCAGACCTCGCTTTCCCGGCTGTCAGGCGCTTCGTCTCCCAGGTCAGGGAAGCCAGCCCGCAAGCTGCCGGCACATCGTGATCATGATCGCAGCGCCCGAATGCCCGGCAATCCCGTCCGGCCCCGTCCGACGTCGGCTACGTCCCCGTGCTCAGGTATAGTCGACCTTCCGCGAGAGTTTCGCTGCCCTCTTGGACGCCTCCGTCCTCAGTCCATTCGCTAGGCTTTCGTCCAGCGTTTCACCTTGAGCTCGCCAGGCTTCGAATTGCTGGTTGAAGTTGACCCTGGAGACGATATGCAGGCTGGCCCTGATGTCTGCATTGCCGTTCAGGATATCCGCGACGTGCAGATAGCCGATCTTCCAGGCGCCGGCCTGCCGTGACTTCGCCGCCGTGGCACCCATAAGATCAGAGCGCTTCTTGCGCAGGAGGTCCGCTACAGCTCGCGGGTTTCCGGGATCCGCCCCATCCAGGCCGCCCTTGGCAACGATGGTCTTCAGCAGCGAAACGCGGGCGTCGCGGGCACTGCTGTTGCCGGCCAGCGTCTCCGTGGCCTTGCGGAGCGAGTCGAAGAACTGATTGAAGGCGCTCTCGACATTATCGAACGCCGCCTGCGCGACCGTGTTCACATCGGGGTCCGCAGTCTGCGTCCAGACACGGGAGAGGTACCGCCAGTACCACATGGCCTGCGCGAGGTCGTCGCGGACGAACCTGGTGAACGCCACCTGGTTCCCATCCATCTGGTTAGCCCGCTTCATCGCTTCCCCTGCTATTGTCCGGTCTTGAACCACGGGTTCCTTGCGGAGGATCGCCCGTGACGGCGCCTGAACCGGAGCCGAGGCTGGCGGGGGCCAACCCTGGAGCAGTTTGCTCGCCTCGTCGGCCATGACCTGGAAATAGGCGATGAGCAGGGCCGCGCTATGCAGGGCGCGAACTTCCATTTTGTCGGCAATGCCCGCTTCCAGGCCGGGGAGCTCGTCCTCTTCCCAGTAGTTGGCGCTGCCGGTTATTGAGCGGAGGAATCTCTTTTCCTCCTCCCGGCGGGGATCACTCTCGGCATGGTCTTCCGCCACGATATAAAGCCATTGGCCATACCCGGGAATGCTTGCTCCGACATCGCTATTCATCCCGCGCCCCATTCATCCCGCGATCGCCGCCGGTGACTACTCAGACACGATACAGAGCAGCGCCTGGGGTGACAACCGTTAGATCACGGCAAATCCGGGTCAACAGTGTCGGCGCTCGCAAAAACCGCGGGCAACGTGGCGCGGCTTTTCGGTTCTCACCCGCGCAGTCGCACCGACAGGCAGGTGACGCAGCCTTCGAGTTTCTCGTACTCGGAGATGTCGACGGCCACCACGCGTAGCCCGCGGGATTCGAACAGCGCTCGCGTAACGGGCGCGCGGGTGGCCATCAGCACGGTGGAGCCGTCGAGCAGGACGACGTGGGCGCCGGCCTCCTCGGGGACGGGGAGGAACGACCGCCACGTGGCCGGGTCGTCCACGAGCGGCCCGTAGCCGACGACGGTGCCGTCCGGCAAGGCGGTGACGGTGGACTTCAGGTGCAGCGCGCGGGTGACCGGGACGCCTCGGACCTGCGCGCCCAGCGGCCGCAGGAGGGCCGAGAGCTGCTCAATCCCGGAGGCGTTGGTCCGTCCGCCAAGGCCGACCCACACCATGCCCCCGTGCTTGAGGACATCGCCGCCATCGAGGGTGCCAGGGTGCTCGATCCGGGCGATCCGGTAGCCCAGGGAGGCCAGCGTTGCCTCGGTTCCCGCGGTCTCGGGCTTGCGCTCGTCGGCGCCCGGGCGGGAGATGACGGCGAGGTCGCCGTAGACGACAACGGTGTCCTCCACGAATACCGCGTCGGGGGAGTCGTCGGCTGGCGGGACCTCGACAGTCTCCCAGCCTTCGGCCTGCAGGGCGTCGACGTACCCGTGCCACTGGCGCCGCGCCAGGTCCAGGTCGACCGGGGTCCGGGTGAGATGGGTGAGCAGGCCCTCAGCCAGGCGCGGGCCAGGGCGGCGGACGAGCGCGCGCTTGTTCACGGTGCCATTCTCAGTCACGACTCTCCCGTCGGGGTCACCTAATCGTAAGCATTCAGGCGAGCGGCAAGGAGGCCCCGCGCGCGAGTGTCCAGATGACACCCCGGGTATGTCGTCATGCAGTGCGCTTGGGGGCGCCGCAGCCCGGGAGGATCAGCGGGTCCGGGCTGAAGGGCCCGCTGCCTGTGCGGGCCGTTTCCAGAGGGGGCTACAGGTGAGCCTAGTTAAGTCTGTGCAGGTGGCGGCGCATCCGGCTGCCCGGCTGGAGCAGGTAATCGGAGGCGCGCGGCAGGCGCGGCTGGTGCGGGCAGCGGGAGAGTTCCGGGCGCGGCTGGGCGGGCGGACCGTCTGGAATGTCTCCTCGACCGCAGCCGGCGGCGGGGTCGCGGAGATGTTGCAGGTGCTGGTGGGGTACGCGGAAGACCTCGGCGCCGCGGTCCGCTGGCTGGTCATCACGGGTGACGCCCAGTTCTTCGCGATCACCAAGCGGCTGCACAACCAGATCCACGGCCAGGCCGCCGGCGGGCCGCTCAACGGCGACGAGGCCGACCATTACGCGCGGGTGCTCGCCGCCAACGCGGTCGAGTTGCTGCCCAGGATGCGGCCGGACGATCTGGTGCTGCTGCACGACCCGCAGGCCGCCGGGCTGGCCCCGGCGCTGGCCGCTTGCGGTGCGCGGGTGGCGTGGCGCAGCCATATCGGCGTCGACTGGGAGAACGACGCGACCCAGGGGGCGTGGGACTTCCTGCGGCCCTACCTGGACGCGGCGGACGGGTACGTCTTCTCCCGCCGCCAGTACGTGCCCGCGTGGGTCCCCGCCCACAAGGCGTGGATCATCCCGCCATCCATTGACCCCTTCTCCCCGAAGAACCAGGACCTTGACGGCGGCACTGTCCGGGCCATCCTGGCCACGATGGGCGTGCTGGAAGGCGACGCTCCCGGCGGACAGACCGCCTTCGTGCGCAGCGACGGCGGCACCGGCACGGTTGCCCGGCCCGCGGAGATCACCGGCGAGGGCCGCCCCGGCCCCGCTGACCCGCTGGTGGTTCAGGTATCCCGGTGGGACCGGCTCAAGGACATGCCCGGCGTCATGGCGGGCTTCGCTGGCCACGTGGCGCCGGGCGGCAACGGGTACCTGGTGCTGGCCGGCCCGGCGGTCACCGGGGTAGCCGACGACCCCGAGGGCGCCGCCGTGTTCGCCGGGTGCCTGCTGGCCTGGCGTGACCTGCCGGCCGCGGCCCGCGCGCGGGTCCTGCTCGTTACCCTGCCGCTCGAAGACCTCGACGAGAACGCCGCGATGGTCAACGCGCTGCAAAGGCACGCCGCCGTCATCACCCAAAAGAGCCTTGCCGAGGGGTTCGGGCTGACCGTGGCCGAAGGAATGTGGAAAGCACGGCCAGTCGTCGGGTCCGCAGTCGGCGGGATCGTCGACCAGATCGCCCCGGGCACCGGCATCTTGCTGCCCGACCCCCGGGACGGCGCGGCCTTCGGCACCGCGGTCCGCACGCTCCTTGACAACCCCGGGCAAGCCAGCCAGATGGGGCACGCTGCCCAAGATCACGTCCGCGGCAACTACGTCGGCGACCTGCACCTGCTCCGCTACGACGAGATGCTCACCGCGCTGATCTCGCAAGGCTAAGGCCGGTGAGTCTGGCGCCGCCCTAGGGTCTGTATTTCGTGATGGCGGCCAAGTCCTGGCCACGAAGGAGGAGGACCGAATGAAGGCACCACCGATCGTCTCGCCGCAGGAATGGCGCGCCGCGCGCGAGCAGCTCCTCGTCAAGGAAAAAGAGGTATCCCGCGCCCGCGACGCGCTCGCGGCAGAACGTCGGCGAATGCCCTGGCTGGCGGTCGACAAGGAGTACTGGTTCGAGGGCCCGGACGGCCGGGTGAGCCTCGCTGGCCTGTTCGAAGGGCGCCGCCAGCTGATCGTCTACCGCGCCTTCTACGGGCCCGAGGTGACGACGTATGCCGAGGGCGGCTCGTACCCGGAGCGGGCCTGCGTGGGCTGCTCCTTCGGGGCCGATCAGGTGGCGCACCCCGGGCACCTGCACGCGCGGGACACGACGCTCGCCTTCGCCTCCCGCGCCCCCCAGGCCGAGATCCGGCGTCTGCAGGATCGCCACGGGTGGAATCACATCCCCTGGTACACGATCACCGACGACTTCGACAAGGACTTCGACGTCGACGAGTGGCACGGCACCAATGCCTTCATCCGCGACGGCGACCGGGTCTTCCGGACCTACTTCATCAACAATCGCGGCGACGAGCAGATGGGCAACACCTGGAACTACCTCGACATCACCGCTCTCGGCCGCCAGGAGACGTGGGAGGACTCGCCAGCGGGCTACCCGCAAACACCGCCGTACCAGTGGTGGAACTACCACGACGCGCACGACGCGGCCAAGTGACCGCGCCGCCTCGGGCCCCTGCCGCGCGCAGGATCCCCTGTCGGCCGACTGCACGCGGACGCTAGGAGATCGCCATTGACCCAGTGGTGCCCGTCACTCGCCAGCCGACGCCAGGCTGATCCTGCAGGACATAGGTAAGCCACGTAGCCCCCAGGCAGGCGACCCAGCCGTTGATGGCGACCCGCGTTACGTTGCCGTGGCTGACCGGCGGGCCGAGAGTGATCAAGATCCCGCCGTGCCTGACTTGCCCGCAGCCGCCCTTGGCCTCGATCACCGATCCCCTGTCGGCGATGAAGCTGACGTGAGCCATTCCCGCCAGCGCGGCCGTCACCTGGCGCTGAGTCAGCGGCGCGATCGGCGCTCCTCGCCCATGCGTCCCGCTAGGGTCTGCGGCATCCGGGTTAGCCCGGTTGATTACGTAGACCATCCTGAAGGCCTGGCTGAAGGAGCTCTCCGCTGGCGTGCTGAGGTACCTCCGCAGGACCTGGACATAGACTTCGGCCGCCATGGACCTGGCCTGCGGGGCAACGGCCGCCCTGGCGCGGGCGGGCGCGTGCCCGGCGGGCGGGGCGCCGGGCGCCGCCGAGCCGCCGCAGCCCGCTGTGCCCAGCGCCAGGGCGGTCGCGATGATAGCGGCAGCCATGATTGCGAGCGCGCGTCGCATGGAACACCCTCCCGGCCGTACCTCGAGGTTCACCGTCACTGTTAAGACGATTCCGGGTGCGCCGAATGTGGCACCGCGCGCCGGCGCGGGGCGCGGCCGAGGTCACCCTGGCCGCATCCTGGGCAAGCCCGCGATCAGTCGAGCCGCTCGATGAACCGGCGCAGGTCGCTTAGGCTCCGGCAGGTGACGGCGGCGGTGCAGTACCCCTCGTAGGCGCGCATCGTGGAGTCTCCGGTGTTCCACTGCGCCTGCGGTTCAGGGTTCAGCCAGTACACCGAGCCCGCCCGGCGGGATATCCGGGCCAGCGTCGCCTCCTCCGCCGGAAGGTAGTTGCCGCGCGCGTCCCCGAAGATGAGGACCGTGCTGCGGCGTTCCAGCTCAGCGCCGACCGCGCCGTGAAACTGCCGCAAGGCGCGGCCATAGTCGGTGTAGCCGCCGAGCTGGCTGGCATTGACGAAGTCGCGGATCGTCGCCATGGCGTGCTCGGGATCGCGGACGTGCCGGAAGACGTCGGTAACCTCCGCCGCGTCCGTGATGAAGGCGAAGGAGCGCAGCCGGGAGAACAGCTGCGACATGGCGGAGACGAGGGTGACGGTGAAGGCCGCGAACGTGGCCACCGACCCTGACATGTCAGCCAGGACGTACAGCTGGGGCTTGGTTGGCCGGGGTTTCCTGTGCACGATCCGCATGGGCACGGCGCCGGTGGCCATGGAGGCACGCAGGGTCGCCCGGACGTCGATGAGGCCGGTGCGGTGGCGGCGCCTGCGCATGACGGTGGTCGCGAGCTTGCGCTCGATGGGGATCATGACCCGGTGGATCTCCCGCATCTGCTCCCGGCTTGCGGTCGAGATGTCGCGGTCCGCGGGCAGCGGCTGGCGGAGCGTCTTGGCGACCGCGTCCGCCCCGCGGTCGGCGACGAGCAGTTCCCTGATGACCTTGCGTACCTGGCCCCTCAGGTACTCGGCCCGGGCGGTGACCTCCGTCCGCTGGAGTTCCAGGCGCAGGCGCTGACCGGGGGCGCCGGGTCCGCCGAGTCCCGCCGCGGCTTCCGCCAGCTGCCGTGCTGCCAGTTCCTCCAGCCGCAGGCCTGCTAGCGCCGATCGCTCATACATCACGCCGGCCACTGGGCGTCCCGCCTCGAACTGCACGAACTCGCCGACTGCCTGCTCGGCAACCTGACGGGCGAGCTCTGCTGAGCCGTCGCGCAGCACGGAGGTAACCGCCCGCTCCAAGTCCAGCGGAGGCCGGACCGCGTCCGGCTGGACGGAGTACCCGGCCGGGGTAGCCGGCCGGCGGCTCGCCGGGCTGAAGTAGAGGCCGTACACCTCCTCGAAGGCGCTGAGGTGGTCGGGCGACTTGATCAGCGTGCAGCGCAGCGCGGTGCGCAGGCCGTCGGCCTGATCGAGCTCGGCGATCTTCGCGGCCCGCATCGCGTCGAGCCGCTCGACCATGGAGACCGGAACCCCTCGGGCGCGCAGCTCATCGATGAAGCGGTGGATGCGCTCCAGCGGCGAGATGCCGCTGCTGGTCATGGTCGTGGTTGCCATGGGCGTCGCGCGAGGGCGGCATCCGCGATCTGGACGTCGTCCCGGTACTTGAGCAGCACGTTCAGCGTAAGCGAGGAAGCGGTGAGATCCAGGTCCGTGGCGCCGAGCAGGTGCAGCGTCCTGGCCAGGTCGATCGTCTCCGATACCGACGGCGGCTTCTTCAGGTTAAGGCGACGCAGGGTGTCCACCAGGGCGACGAGCCGGTCCACGAGCGCCTGCTCCAGGCCGGGAACCGCCTGGGCGACGATCTCCCGTTCGCGCTGCGGATCCGGGTAATCGAGGTAGAGGAACAGGCAGCGGCGCTTGAGGGCCTCGGACAGGTCCCGGGTGCCGTTCGAGGTCAGGAATACCAGCGGCAAGTGGCGGGCGGTCAGGCGGCCGAGCTCCGGCACCGACACCTGGTACTCGGCGAGGACTTCCAGGAACAGCGCCTCGGTCTCCGCGTCGACCCGGTCGACCTCGTCCACGAGCAGCACCGCCGGCTCCGGGCTGCGGATCGCTTCCAGCATCGGGCGCGTGAGCAGGAACCGCTCGTCGAATATCCCCTTCCCGTCCTCGATGACGGCGTCGGCCGAGAACGTCTCATCCCCGCGCGCCGCCTGGATCCACAGCAGCTGCTTGCGGTAGTCCCACTCGTACAAGGCCTTGGACTCGTCGATGCCCTCGTAGCACTGCAGCCGGATGAGCGGGCGGGCCGCCAGCTGCGCCACCGACTTGGCCAGCTGCGTCTTCCCGGTCCCGGCCGGCCCCTCGACCAGCAGCGGCTTGCCGAGCCGGGCGGCCAGGCTCACCACGCCGGCGATCTTGTCGTCCGCGAGGTACCCGTGGGCGGCGAGGCCTGCCCGAACCGATGCTGTGCCCGCGAACGGACCCGCCACGTCGTCCGCCTGGGCGCCCCTCCCGGGCTGGCTGTAGCTCACTTTCCTACTGTGCGGTAACAGACACCGCGACGTCCAGCGAACCCGCCCTACGCTCCTGGCCCGCCGCCAAAGCAGGCCCGGGACCGGCGCCATTGCATTCACCGGCAACCAGCAGCCCTGGGGTCACTCCCCCCGCAGCACGCTGCGGGCCCCGATCGCTAGCGCCGGGCCTTCCTTCGGGAGGCGCGCCCGGATACCGCGGTCATCGCCGAGTCCGCCTTGCGGAGCGCCCGGGCGATGCGGGCCGACTCGTCACGGCGGTCAGCGGCCACGGCCAGCCGGTGCACGGCCAGGCGGGTGAGCGGCAATCCGACGGTCAGCAGCAGCCAGGTCCGGAACTTCTTGGTGATGAACAACCACATAGCCAGCCGCTCTACCCGCCGCAGGCTGCCCTAATCACTGCCGTCGCCATAAGGGGGCCAGCCTTACGGCAGGCCCGAGCAACGCTGACCCGCCATCTCACGGTCATGTCGCAGCCAGGCAGCCTGCTGCTGCGAATGCCACCAGAGTCGGCCTGACGGCCGCGCCATCCCTTCGGGGCGGGCATCCCCCGGCCCGCCTCAGGGGTGCTGGCTGCTGACCGAGACGACCTCGCCGGTGAGGTAGGAGGCGTAGTCGCTGGCCAGGAAGACCATGACGTTGGCGACCTCCCACGGCTGCGCCGCGCGGCCGAAGGCCTCCCGCCCGACCAACTCGGCCAGCAAGTCCTCGCTGGTGACCTTGGCCAGGAACGGGTGCATCGCCAGGCTCGGCGCGACCGCGTTGACCCGGATGCCATGCGCGGCGACGTCCAGCGCCGCGCAGCGGGTGAAGGCCATCACCCCGGCCTTGGCCGCCGCGTAGTGCGCCTGGCCCGGCTGCGCGCGCCAGCCCAGGACGGAGGCGTTGTTGACGATCGCTCCCCCGTGCCGCTGCGCGACCATGATGCGCAGCGCCGCCCGGGTGCAGCGGAAGGTGCCGTTCAGCGTGACGTCGAGGACCTTGCCCCACTGCTCGTCGGTCATGTCCAGGACCGAGGCGGTGCCGCCGAGGCCGGCGTTGTTGATGAGCACGTCGATCCGCCCGAACCGGGCGACCGCGCTCTGCATCAACCCGGAGACCGCCGCCTCGTCGGTAACATCGCAGCCGGCCGCCGCCACCCGGTCGCCGTACTCAGCCGCCAGCTCCTCACCCGCCTCCGCCAGCCGCCGCGCGTGCTGGTCGCTGATCATCACCTGGGCGCCTTCGGCCAGGCAGCGGCGGGCGGCGGCGGAGCCGATGCCGGTGCCGGCCGCCGCGGTGACCACGACGACCTTGCCCTCCAGCAGGCCATGCCCGGCCGGCGGCTTGGGCAGCGGCACCTCAGGCGGGGCGGCGGGAGACGTGGTCACCGGCGGGGCGGCCGGGGCAGGCCGAGCGCGTGGGTGGCGATGATGTTGTGCTGGATCTCATCGGACCCGCCGTAGATCGTCTCCGCCCGGCTGAACAGGTACAGCTTCTGCCACGCGCGCAGCTCCTCGGCGCTGTCGCCTGGCCCAGTGTCCGCTGGCCATGTGCCCGCTGGCCATGTGCCCGCTGTCATGGACGCCGCCCCGTGCACGTCCATCGCCAGTTCCCCCAGCTCCTGGTGCCCGCGCGACCACAACGTCTTGCGCACCGACGCCTGCGCTCCGCTGCCGCCGGCCTCCCCGAGGGTGTCCAGCGCGTACGCCCGCATGACCTCCAGGCCGATCCAGGCCCGGGCCAGCCGCTCGCGCACGCCGGGGTCG
>JAICUO010000417.1 GCA_025935815.1 Streptosporangiaceae bacterium | reverse complement strand
GACCCCGCCGTAGCCCCAGAACGATTTCGTGACCGGCGTCAGGGTGGTGGCGCCGGCGTCCACCGCGGCCTCGATGAGGCCTTTGACGTTCGCTGGCTGCGGCACCGTCAGCGACAACGTGAACGCGCGGAAGCCTGACGTGGGAGCCTCGCAGGCTCGCACTCGCAGCTGGCCGCCAAGGCCGAAGGCGTCGGCGTAGAAGCGCTCGGCGGCGGCTGGGTCAGCCGCCTCGAGGGTGACAGATTCGATGGAAACCATGCCGGTCATGCTATGCACGGCTCAATGACCTGCGCTTCTCCATTCCTGACCAGTTCGCCTGACCAGTTCGCTGGCCCCGCCCGCGGGCCGCCCGGGGGCCGCGGGTAACCGGCCGGTGGCACCGTCGATCAGCTCCCGGAGGATGTCGGCGTGCCCGGCGTGGCGGGCGGTCTCCTCCAGCAGGTGCATCAGCACCCAGCGCAGGCTGGCCGGCGGGCTGGCGTCCGGGTGGCGGCACAGCTCATCGAGGCTGGCCCCGGCGAAGGCCACCGCGTCCACCCGCGGCCACACCTGCTGGTAGGCACCGACGGCGTCGGCCAGCGTGCCGCCCGGCGGGTGGTCGCCGGCCGTGCCGGCGGCAGCGCCGGGGCGCTGCCCGGCGAAGCGGTGCAGGACCCAGGTGACCTCGGCGCTGGCCATGTGGCTGATCAGCCACAGCAGGCTGGTGCCGCTGGCGACCGGAGACCAGCGCGCGGACTCCTCATCGACCCCGGAGACCTTGCGCAGCAGCGATTCCCGCTGGAACTGCAGCAGGGCGTGCAAGGTCTCCCCTTCGCCGCCGGCCAGCCGCGGCGGTTTGTGATCGGCCACCAGGACAATCTACGTCCCGGCGGCCGACCGCGCGGGCTCGCCGGGGCTGGGCGCCGGCGCGGCGGCGGGTGCCGCGGCCCGGAGGGTGGCCTCGATAACTGGCCAGGGCAGGCCGGGCGGCAGCAAGATCGTGACGATGTCGGTCACGGGGTCCCACGACCGCAGTTGCTCGCCGACCTGGTCGGCGGTTCCGTAGGCGGCGAGCTGGTCAAGGACGACCTGGGCGTCAGGGGGTACGGCCCCGCGCCGGGGGCTGGGCCGCGGATTCGCGGCCAGGATGGCGCTGACCTCGCTGGCATAGCCCTGGCCGGACACCGACGACCGGTAGATGTCGCCCATGGCGCCCAGGTACCAGGCGATGCAGGAGGCGACGATCTCCCGGGCCGCGCCCTCGTCCTCGGCTACGGCGGTGACGGGCCCGGCCGAGACCATCAGGGGCGCGAGGGCGACGTCGTGGTCCTCCCGCGCCTGGCCGAGCCGGGCCGTCCAGCCGGATAGCCGGTCGCGGGCCATCAGCGCGGGAATCCAGCCGTCGGCGAGCTCGGCGGCCACCGTGGTGGTGTGGCGTCCGAGCGCGGCCACCCAGATGGGCACCTCGGGAGCGGGCGGCTGGCCCAGGCGCAGCGGGCGGGCGTCCGGGGCCTGGCGGAGCTGGGCGGGAAGCCCGCCCAGGAGCGCGCGGACCCCGGTCACCGCCTCGCGCAGCCGCGCGGCCGGATGCTCGAACGGGATGTCGTGGAACCCCTCGGCCAGCGCCCGGGTGCTGGTGCCCAGGCCCAGCGCGAACCGTCCCCCGCTGACCTGGTGGAGGGTGGCGGCGGTCATCGCCAGGGTCGCCGGGGTGCGCCCCCACACCGACAAGATGCCCGAGGCGACCTGGATCCTGGCCGTGCGCAGCGCGATCTCGGTCAGGACGGGGACGGAGTCCAGGCCCCAGCCCTCGGGCACGGCGAAGGCCTCATACCCGAGCTCGTCGGCGAGCACGGCGGCCCGGACGATGACGTCTCGCCGGGTCTCCATCGGCGTGAGCCCGACGCCGCGGCGGTGCCCGCTCATGCCACCTCCTCGCTGGCGCTCGTCGGCCGCATTCGCGGACGCGCAGTCCTTATTGATTCGCTCGCAAGCTCGCTCATGCCGCTCCCCCCGCGGGCGCCACCCGCGCCGGGCGCGGCACGGTGAGCCAGACCGCCCAGGCCACGGCGAGTACCTGCCCGCCGGGCGCCAGGAGCGCCGAGCCGGCGGTGAGCTTGCGGCCCGCGCCGCCGCCCGGCCACGCGACCACCAGGCACTCATCGCCCGGCGCGGGCAGCGCCGCCACGCTGGCCGTCATCTGCCCGAGCACGATGGCGGTGTCCGGCCCCAGGCCGGCATCCTCGGCGACGGCGATCCCGCCGGGGCAATCGAGCGCCGCCCACGCCATTTCCGGGAGCACGCACCCGTCGGTGCCCGCGACCGAGCGGTCCGGTGTCCACGGGGCCGCCCACAACGCCCGGCCGGGCACCGGTCCCGGGAAGATCCGCAGCCCGTCGCCTGGCCTGCGGTTCGTCCCGCAGACGAAGCAGTCCGGGAAGACCGGGTCCTGGAAGTAGCGCGCGCCGCCGGCGGCCGCGCGAGCCTGCGCCATCGAGACCGGATCCGGGATCGCCAGCGCGGCCGGGCCGGGCGCGGCGGCGGCCTCGGCGACCAGCGTGCGGCCATCGAGGACGCGCAGCGTGGCCTCCCCGCCCGGCCCGCCGCCCGGCCCGCCGTCCCGCTCAACGGCCAGCGCGGTCGCCAGCGGCGGTGGCCGGCGCAGCGTGACGGTGACCGGGCCATCGAGGTAGCCGGCGACGCGCCCGCAGACGTAGCCGCCGTTACCGCTCCCAGACGGGCCGCGGAAGCGGGGCGCGATGGTGAGCCGGTGGATCCCCGCTCGCGGGAAGCGCTCGGCGGCCTCCGCGGGAGCGGCTGGGTTCGTGACTGGTGGCATGCCTTCACGCTAGGTCCGGGCAGCCCGGCGCGACTATCGGGTGAACTACGGGTACTGTCCCCGCTTCCCACCCATATTCCGGGGCCCCGGCCCGCTCCCGCGTCGGGCGAAATACCGGTCGCTCAGTATCCCCGGCGCTTCGCTCAGTGCCGCAGGCGCTGTTCGGTCACCCATGTCGCAATCTGGGCGCGCGAGCTGACCCGCAGCTTTCGGCGGATGTTCTCCACGTGCGATTCGGCTGTGCGCGGCGCGACCGACAGGCGCCTGGCGATCGCCTGGTTGGTCAGCCCCTCGGCGACCAGCTCGGCCACCTCCCGCTCGCGATCGGTGAGCCGCGGCCCCCCGCTGGCCGGCTCGGACAAGAAGCTCAGCGTCGCCTCCAGGACCGATGGCCAGTCACCGTGGTAGAACAGGTGGCTGCTACCCGGGAGGGGGATCAGCGTCGCCCCGGGGATCAGCGCGGCGACCTCGCGCCCCAGCTCGAACTTGGTGCCCCGGTCCTCCTCGCGGTGCAAGACCGCGGTCCGCGCCCGGATCGCCGGGAGCAGCGCCCTGATGTCGGTGCCGTAGTAGACCTCCAGCATCCGCGCGGCCTCGGCAGCCGTCGCGCAGGACTGCTGGAACCGGGTGAACGCCGCCATCTCCTCGGCGGTGGGATCGGTGACGAACGCTCCGCTGAGCGCCTTTTGCCCCAGGCCCCAGTGCGCCCGCACCAGCGCCACCAGCGACTGCCTGACCTCGGCGGGGGCCAGGTCCTCGCCGCTGGCGCACGTCCCGTACAGCACCAGCGCCTCGACGCGCTCGGGGTACCGCGCCGCGATCGCGGCCGCCACCTGGCCTGCCTGCGAGGCTCCGAACAGGCGAAAGCGCTCGGCGCCGACCGCGTCGGCCACCGCCAGCGCCGCGGCAACCTGCCCCTCGAACGACAGGTCGACCCCGTCTCGGTCCGACAGGCCGCACCCGGGCTTGTCGTAGCGGATCACCGTGAACCGCTCCGCCAGGCGCGCGAAGAAGGCGCCGAACGAGAGCAGCTCAAGCTGCGCGCGAAGATGGGTGACCCACCCCGGATCGCACAGCAGCGCCGGCCCGGTGCCTGACGTCGAGTACGCCACGCGGCCTGCAGGCGTGCTGCAGTACCTGATCCTCGGGTTCACGCGTCCAGCCTGCCATAGCCGCGACACTAAGACGGCAGCCGTGCTAGACGCCCAGCGCCCGCCGCAGGGCCGGGGCGTGCCGGCGGGAAACCGGGATGCTCTCCCGCTGGCGGACATCGGTGACCAGGAACAGCGATCCCTTGAAGCCCAGGTCGATCTCCCGCACCCGGCGCAGGTTCACCAGGTAACGGCGGTGCACCCGGAGGAACCCGTACCCGTTCAGGTCGCGCTCCAGGTGGTCAAGGCCATGCGCGGCCGCCCGCAGTCGCCCTTGGTCGGTGACCAGCCACACGATGGTCCCCGCCGCCTCCGCGTACCTGATCTCGGGCATCGCGAGGACGACGAGGCTCTCGTCGCGGCGCGCGATGACGCGGCCGGGCAACTGCCCGGGGAGGCCCGGCCGGGCCGGGGCCGGCGGAGGCTGCGCCGAGCTGAGCGCCAGCGGCTCGGCCGGGATGAGCGCCGGGGGGTCGGCCGCGTCCAGCGGGTCGCCCGCCGCGGCGCCCGCGCCACCGCCGCTGATCAGCAGGCCGATCATCTGCCGGGCCTGGAAGA
This sequence comes from Streptosporangiaceae bacterium, assembly GCA_025935815.1. Classification (GTDB taxonomy): domain Bacteria; phylum Actinomycetota; class Actinomycetes; order Streptosporangiales; family Streptosporangiaceae; genus Trebonia. Next base: position 2,482 of record JAICUO010000417.1, on the reverse strand, counting down.
CGGGCGTCACCGTCAGCGGCAGCAGCGCCTGGGTGAACGGCACGTAGATGCGCGTGGTGCCCGTCCAGCCGGGCTCGAACCGGGCTTGGCGAGCCGCCTGCCGGGCGACCGCGGCGATCTCGGGCACCTCCGCCGCCCAGCGGCTCGCGGGGTTGGCCGCCGGGGTCTGCGCGGGCACGCCGAGCAGCAGCGCCGCCTCATCGTTGGCGATCACCACCCGGCCGGCCATGTCGAGGGCGGCGACCGGCCCGGTCGTCCTGGCGGTGACACGGGCGAAGGTGGCCACCAGCTCGGCGCCGCTGGCCCGCTCCCGCTCCCGCAGGCCCGCTTGCACGCTGGCCGTGCTCTGGTGGAGCCAGGCCGACAGCCCGGGCGGTATCACTACCCCGCGTAGTGAAACGTTCAGCACCGCGATGGCGATATCGGTGGCGGCGTCCCTGACGGCCACCCCGGCGCAGGCCCGGTCGTGGAACACCTGGCACCAGTGCTCGGCGCCGAGCACGGTCACCGGCTGGCGGCTTTGCAGGGCGGTGCCCATCCCGTTCGTCCCGGCGGATCGCTCCGGCCAGGCCGACCACGGCGCGAGGGCGCGCTCGGCCGGGAAGCCCAGGGCCTTGCGGTCGCCCCAGCTGGCCAGGATGCGCCCGCCGGAGTCGGCGACAGTGATGAGGCCCCCCACCGACTCCGCCTCGCTCGCGGCGAGCGCGGCGGCCCCGCCAAGCTCGGTGAACACCATGCCGTGGAGCGGTGAGGCCTCTCCCCCGCCCGCCTCGTCGCCGGGCTCTGGCGGTCCCTGCGCGCGGCGCGGATCGACGCGGTACTGGTCACGGCAGCGGTACCAGGAGGCCAGGATCTCCGGCCGCACGCCCTGCACGGCGTCCTCGCCCCCGACGAACCGTTCCCATGCCGTCAGCGTGGCGGATACGCCCGAGCGGGCCGGGTGGGCTGGCCTGCTCGGGCGTATCCGGTCGGGCGGCCTCCCACTCGTGTCGGTAGCCGGGTCGTTCGTTGCGCCTGATATGCCGTTCATCCTGCCTCCCTTGGCGGGAGCCCGCGAGTCCAAGAGGATTGTTTGATCCTGAGCAAATCCTCCACATAACGGCAACGAAGTCAGGCTAACCACTGAGCCGATACAGGTCTAGATCAGAGATCGGCCAGAAGCGAGGGAGGCAGCGACGCGCGCTGCCGGGGACCGCGAGTCCGCGGCGGCCGGCGCGGTCCTCCCGCACGCGGGCTGCGGCCCGCGGACCTCGCAGGCCAGCCTGCCGCGGGACCTTCACCTGGTCACAGCCTCCGGGGCCGCCCTGACGGGCACCGTGACGGCCGCCGTGACGGCCGCCGGTGCCCGGCGCCGGGCAGGCCGAGCGCGCGCGCGCCGTTAACCTTCCGCCGGGCCATGAGGGTGTAATTTTCATTCGCCATTCATTTCGCGGGCCTGGTTGTAATTTTCACCGCGCGGCGGCCGCAATTCACTGGCCCGCCGCCATTGAATGGCTAACCATTTGCGAAATTGCACGGCGCCATCCATGATCGAGTCGGAGGACGAGCGCGCCCGCTGCAATTGCAAGCGCATGAGAATGCAATTGGGATTTCAGCGCCCGGCCCAATACCAATCGTCCCAGGAATTAATCAACGCCGATTGCGTACCTGCATTTTACTGGCCGCCCACCCGCATCTTTTCACGGCCCGAGTCACCTTTCATAACTGGTTATTACTGGTCAGCCAAAAATGGGGCATATCGGCGTAGCCTGCGTTGGAGCGCCCGTTCAGAAGGCGCGCATACCCCGCTCGTCTTTCCCGAGGAGGAGACGCAAGTGCGCAGAAAAGAATGGCGAGGAATGGCAGGCCAGCAGCACGCCCAGCTGGCCCTTCAGCATACTGCCAGGCTGTCAGTTCAATGGTTCGAGCTGGTCGCGCGAGTCGCGATCTTCGTCATCTACTTCTGGTTCGGCCTGCTCAAGCTGCTGAACCTCAGCCCGGCGACCCCGCTCGCAGCCGCGCTCGTCAGAAACACCATCGGAATGCCGTACTTCTCCGCTTCCTTCAAGGCGCTCGCCGTCTACGAGTGCGTCCTCGCGCTGCTCTTCCTCATACCAGCATTGACATGGCTATCCGCCATCCTCTTGGTAGTCCACCTGGTGATAGTCACTTCGCCACTCGTTCTCGTCGGGAACGTGGCCTGGATTCACCCGCTGGTTCCCACCCTGGAGGGGCAGTACATCATCAAGGACCTGGCTCTCCTCGCGCTGGCGGTCGGTATCATCGCGACCCGGGAATTGGCAGCGCGCAGTGCAGCTCCGGCGATGGCAAGTCCCCGGGACCGAGTGCAATCCTAGTGTCTCGGGCCTGAATTTCCCGCCACTCGCCCGCCAGCGACGGCAAATCCGCCGTGAGCGGACCGAGAGCGCGGGTGAACGGCAGGCCCAGACGTGCGGGCGGGGGGGCGCGCGGGGGGGGCCCCCCCCCCCGCCGGCGGGGGGGT
>JAICUO010000510.1 GCA_025935815.1 Streptosporangiaceae bacterium | reverse complement strand
GCTGCCAGCCTGGCGGCGCAGCACGGCCCTCGCCGGGGCTGCCTGGCAGGAGGCTACACGGGTGACTCGCAGGAGCCGCCGCACCCCGGCCCGGTCACACGCCGAGTACGAGGCCCGCTGGGCCAGCCAACTCGCCGACCATCGCTGGCAGGCGGCTACAGACCTGCCCGCCGCGATCAGCCTGTCCTCCTACGGCGCCCGGCAGCTCACCGCGCTCATGAACTTCATCCCCTGCTCAGTGCCCGCCCTGGCGTTCTTCACCTGGCGGGCCGCCAAGATCGCCGCCATCTTCCGCGCGCACTACCCGGCTGACACGCCCATCACGGAGATCGGCTGCGGACTGGGCAAGAACCTCATCGTGCTCGCCCACGCCGGCTACACCCGCCTCACCGGCCTCGACCCCACGAACGCGGCGATCCAGGCAGTGCAAGAGCAGGCCGCCTGGTTCAAGCGGCCCTGGCAGGCAGGCCGTCTCGACCTGCTGAACCCCGACCCGGCCACCCTGGAGCAGCTCGCCGGGCAGGTGCTGTTCACCAACCACGTGATCGAGCAGCTCCCCGGCCACACCCGCCTGGCCCTAGACTGCCTGCTGCGAGCGCGGCCCGCCGAGGTCATCCACATCGAGCCGTGCGCTGAGCTGCTGGCTCCCGCCCGCAGCGCGGCCGACCTGGCAAGCTGGCTGCACATCATCGCGGCGGACTACCAGCGCACTCTGCTGACGACCCTGAACGACCTCGCCGCCCAAGGACGACTGGAGATCCTGGAGGCCCGGTTGCTCGGCTACTCCCCCCGCCTGGCCAACGCCCCCGCCCTCATCCGCTGGCGGCCCGCACAACCCGGCAGGGCGGCCCGGTGACCCCGCTCCTGATCCAGATGTCCGGCGCGCCCGGCAGCGGGAAGAGCACCCTGGCCCGCGCCATCGCCCCTGCGCTGCACGCCGCCGTCCTCGACCACGACCTGATCAAGGCCACCCTGGTCGAGCACCTGCCCGCCCCGGCCCTGGCCCGAACGGGACCTGCGCAAGACGCGCGGCCGGACCAGGCCGCTGGCCGCGCCGCCTACGAGCTGGCGCGCCGCCTGGCCTCCAGCTTGCTGGACACCGGGATCACGGTCATCCTGGACAGCCCCTGCTTCTACACCGAGCAGCTGGAGGCAGGCCAGCAGGTGGCCGCCGACCACGGCGCCGCCTACCGGTACGTGGAGTGCGTCACCGAAAGCCTTGACGTCGTCGCCGCCAGGCTCCGTGCCAGGATCGGCTACCCGACCCAGTACCGCGACATGGACCAGGTCCCCGCCACGGCCGGAGGCGCTGCCGCAGTGGGGACCGGGGGTTGGCAGCAGTGGATCGACGGGATGAAGCGCCCCGCCGACCGCTCGGTCTACCTGCGCGTCGATACCAGCCGCACCGCCAGCGAGTGCGCGGCCGAGATCCTCAGGTTCCTGCACGCCACCGCTGCCCGGTGACCGGGGTCACGGCCTGGTACGTCCGCCACGGCCACAACCCCGCCAACCAGTTGCGCCAGCTGTCGCACAAGGTCATCGACTACCCGCTCACTGAGTTCGGCATCACCCAGGCCACCACGCTCGCCAGGCAGCTGGCCGGCCAGCGCGCCCCCGCCCCGATCTATTCCTTTCCGCTGCGGCGCGCCGCCCAGACCGCCGAGATCATCGCCGCCCGCACCGGCGTTGACATGACCGTCCTCGAAGAGCTGCGCGAGCTTTACGTCGGCAGCCTCGACGGACGCAGCGACGAGGACGCCTGGGCCACCAGCTGGCGGCTCGGGAGTCCCACGAGTAGGGCCACGGCGAGGTTGCTGCGCGAGGTCAGGGTGTTCGGGTAGTCAGTGCCACGAGGCAATCGGAATCCAGGGCCGAAGCCAAGCATCACCTAATATGAGCCCAAATAAGGCCAATGAATGGCACGAGAGCTGCGATAATGGCCACCAGGATTGCCGTTCTTACGCTTTTATCATTAAAGAACGAGCCGAGCGAAGGCCATATTACATATCTTAGCGGCATGAAATTTGCAGGTCTGGAGATGTCTGCAGTCTGATGCCAGAAACCTAGCTGGGTTCGGATCAAAACGCGGGCTAGGTCCGCGTTGACCTTCTGGGTTTCCTCTTGGCCGACCGTAACCAGACAGGGGATCAGGCTGAATATATCATTGCGGCACCTCTCTGCCTGGCGTCGTATCTGCCCGGAAAAGAACGAGGTTGAATCTGTGGACCCCTTATAGAGAATGGGGAATCTAGTGGCTGCCCGTTGTATGCTTGCGGCGAAGCCATCCCTGATGTTGTGATCCGTGACGTCCCCCTGGAAGATCAGTCCGAATTCGAGTGCTCTTATTATGTAACTGGCAAGATAGGCATCCCTCCACTTGGTTCGCCAGTTTAGACAATCAAGGGTGGTCCACTCCAGGGTCGCAATGATGGCGAGTGCCGTTAGCCAATTGCCAACCGAGGGGATACGGCTTAGGAGAGGGGAGAGTACGACTACCAGCAGTACTGCCCGCCGGGCAATTCTGAAGAGTTCTTCATTTGCGCATGGAGCTTCTCGCCTGATCTTGCGGACGACTCTTGTGGAGATCTCGGAGTTTGCCGCTACGCCGTGAATCAGTTCATCTATCTCGATGGATATTTCTGCCGCACGGTAGCGCCGAATGCTGGCGATCAACTCGCGAATCGACCAGGAGCCGTGTTTCGCCGTCGGCAAGCTAACTCTCATAAGCAGGACTATAATCGGCCGACTGGCGGGTTGCGGCTTAAACGGTACGGCCCGACAGCCACGGGAACCCCATAGCAATTCATCTTGCACAAGAGGCCAATTAGTATTCCAATGCGTGGTCAGCCGAGCGAACCCCCTGCGCCATGCTGTCACAGCGGAGATACAGATGGCCACTGCTAGGCGATCCTACCTAAGAGGCCGGCAGGTGATGTCGGCTTGCTGCCGACGTAGGACGGGGGCATGAGGCATGCTCACCGGGCGGGTACGCCCCCGCCGGGCAGGAGCGGCGCGAGTGAGTGCGACTGGAGGCGGCCGGGCGGTTCGCGCGCGGGGATAGCGTAAAGGAGGTCGCCTGGGACCTGTGAGTTACCGAAGGCTCGGTCCGCCGATAGCGGCGGGGCGATCGAGGCACTGGAGCTGTACCTTGAGGCGCAGCATGGCCTCCCAGACGGCAGAATTTCCGCAGTTGCCGATGCGATCGACATCGTTAGGGTTCGCTGGATAGCCAGCGCTACATCGGCTGAGCGCCTCGCCATACTCTCTGGCATTGGTTCGCGACCGTACGAGGCTCTTGTTGGGGCGCTGTGGGTAGAGATGGGATACAGCGTGACCCTTACGCCCCAACAGTCGATGGCGGCTATGACCTGCGTGCCATCCGGAATATGACTGGTGGTCGCCAGAACGTTCTCATCGAGTGTAAGCGTTACGCTAGACCTGCGTGGGAGTCGATATAATTCGAAAGCTTGCCGGAATGCTTGAAGGCGACAGGGATGCGCTCACGGCCCTGGTTGTTACCAACTCTACTTTCACTCGGGGCGCAGTTCGCTTTGCTTCAGGCCTGCCAGCAGTAGACCTAATTGAAGGACCCGCTCTTGTTCTCCTGCTTAATAAGCACCTTGGTCTTGATTGGCCCAACCGCATCGGCCGCATAACAGGAACCTCTTGGCTCGTGGTGCAGAATCGCCGATTTAATGGAACTCTACGAATCTCGACTTTCGTGGTTATGCAGCCGCGTCTTCCCAGGCCAGTCGGATGGCGTGGAGTTCTTCGCATGTCGGCTGGTCGGGGCGAGGTTGCTTAAATCTGGCGGCGATGAGGACGCGGCGGAGCATTGCGGTCATGTCGCTGGTGGAGGGCTCGGACTTCGTCTTGTACCACGGCGAGTTGCGGCGGCGTTCACGCAGGTCGTCGCCGGTGCGGCCGGCAGTGGCGTACCAGGTGACGGCGATGGCCTGGCAGGCGATCTCGAACGGGACGGTCGCCTCGACCGCGCGGGCGGTGCGGTTGCGGGCCTGGCCGGCGCCGAAAAGCTGTTTCGAGTCCTCTATCGCCACCTCTATTGACCAGCGGCTCGCGTACCGCTCGATGACCTGCGCCGTCGCGGCGCTGGTGTCAGTGGTGACCAGGGCGATGCCGAAACCGTGGCCCGGCCTGTCACGGACCAGGACGACGGTGACGGGCCGGGACCCGAACACGGAGTACCACAGGCACGTGATGACGGCGGCCTCGATAGTCTCGGTCTTGCGGTAACGGGTGACCGTGACCTGCGAGAACTCCGTGGTTGCGGCAAGCTTCGCCAGGGAGGGGAGCCGCTCGCCCTTCACGCGGGGCCGTCCGGGCCTCCCGGTCCGCTCCGGGGGCAGGCCGTGCAAGGCGGCGTCCTTGCGCAGCCGGGTCGTCCAGGAGACCTGCCCGGGCAGGCCCTTCAGCTCGCCGCCGGCGTAGGCGGAGTCCGCCGTGACGCGGACCTGACGGCCGGGCAGCGCCGCGGCCAGCCGCTCAGCCATCCGGCGGGCGAGCCACAGCCGTGATTTCGAGTTCGAGCCCTTGATCACCAGCTTCGCCATCACCGGCACTCCGACCGGCCGGGACATCACGGGCAGTCGCACGACCACGGCCAGGATCACCCAGTTGTTCCCGTAGCCGGTCTTCGCCGGCCCCTGCGCCGATCCGTCATGGAACCACGACGCCGCCCAGACCTTCTTGCCGCGCCTGCGGAAGAGGGTGTCATCGACCGCGACGTCGACCGGCGCGCCTGCCGGGACAAGCAGCGATACCACCATCCTGGCCGCGGCCAGGCCCAGCTCATCAGGGTTCCACCGGGCGCGGGAGAAGAAGTAATGCGCCCGGTCGTGCGGCCATGCCCGCGACAGGCCCGCCCCCATAAGCATCCCGCAGACCGTCCTCTTGCCGGGCTGGGCAAGGAACCCGCAGGCCAGCCCGCAGAACGTGCGGAACGACGGCGCCGTGAACAACGGCGCGAAAGCAGACAGCAGCGTCATCATCGACGCCGGAACCTGTAGTGTTGCGTCCGGGAGCATCGGAGGGAATCCGTTTCAACGGCGGTTTCATAAGCACCGCCGATGCTCCTCTCTTCACCCCCGCCGCACTGGCAATCGTGCGTCATCCCAGGCCATCCGGCGCGTCGCCCCCGCCGGCAGACCGGGTGCTGTCCTGCTGCCAGGAGAGCCCGGCCCCGTGAAGGAGGGTCCAGCCGGTGACGCATATCCGCGACCGCAGTGAAGCAGACATCGGCGCGTGCGTCGAAGCGCTGAGGACCGCTTACCAGGCCAGCGGCTATCCCACGAACTGGCCCGCCGACCCCGCCGCGTGGCTCCGGCCGCCCCGGACCCTCCAGGCATGGGTCGCGGCAGCCGGCGACATCCCGGTCGCCGGCCATGTGATCCTCCGGCAGTCGCTGCCAGGCGAGCCTTCCGCGGAAGTGAGCAGGCTCTTCGTGGTACCGGCAGCCAGGCGGCAGGGAGTCGCGTCCGCGCTGCTCAAAGTAGCCATGCGCTCAGCCGCCGCGAAGAACTTGGACCTCTTCCTCGACGTGACGGATCACCTGCAGGCCGCCCGCGCGCTTTACCAGCAAGCTGGCTTCCGCCTCATCAGCACAGCACAAGCAGACTGGACAACGCCAGACGGCCTCCCAGTCACACTGCACAGGTACGCCTGGAACCGTCAGAGCGAAAACCTGCCAATCTAAAAATGCGAAAGTCGAGTGAAGGAGTACGAGTACCTCGAATTCTGCGCGGTGCCCGACGGGGTAAGCCCTGTAATGCCGCCCGTCAGGCTGAACGGGATGTCCAGTACCTGCCCGACGAACGTACCAGCTTGGGG
>JAICUO010000562.1 GCA_025935815.1 Streptosporangiaceae bacterium | reverse complement strand
GCCCAGGTACAGGGTGCGTACCCCGCGGGCCTTCAGGTCCGCGACCACGGTCGCCGGCGTGAGGGCCTGGTAGTCGAGCGTGTCCACCCACGCGCCGAGACCCCGGAACGCCAGCGCGGCGTCGACGACCTGCCAGCCCGACCACACGCTCGCGGCCGAGCGCTGCCGGTAGGAGTAGCGGCCGTCACTGCCGCGCCCGAATACCGTGACGGCGCCCGCGGTGGCCACCGTCGCGCTTGGGCTGGAGGTCAGCGCGCCGCCCAGGCTCGACCACGCCGACCAGCCGGCCCCCGTGACGTTGTAGTTCCTGGCGAATAGCGCGTTGCCGGCGCCCCGGGCGAACACGTCCAGCTTGCCCGCGCCCGTCGATGCCGCTCCCGGTTCTCCCGCTATCCGCCCGCCGAGCGACTGCCACCCCAACCACTTGCCGCCGCTGAATGATCGCTGCTTCAGGGCGCTGTCAGTGCCGACGGCGAACACGTCCAGGCGGCCCGGTCCCCAGGACGCCGCCGCCGGCCCGGATATCCACGAGCCGCCGAGGCTGGTCCACGCGGACCAGCCCGTCGACGTCGCATAGTGCTTGGCGTACAACCGGTTGTCGGCTCCCCGGATGAACACGTCGAGCCGGCCGGCCCCCCACGCCGCCACGGCGGGCGGCGAGCTCGCGACTCCGCCGAGCGACTGCCACCCCGACCACCTGCCGCCGCTGAACGACTTGTGCCACACGGCGTTGTTGGTGCCGCGGGCGAAGACGTCGTAGCGCCCGGCGGCCCACGAGGCGACGGCAGCCTGGGAGGTGAGGCCACCGCCCAGTGATTCCGCGGCGGTCCAGGTGGCCAGCGGCCCTGGCAGGTACAGCTGGTGGGCCAGCTGGCCGTCACGGGTGTTGCGGTAGAACAGGTCCAGCCGGCCGCCACCCCACGTGCCCGCCGCCGGCCCCGTCAGCGCCGCCGCCGCCACCGTTGCCGAAGACACCGTCGCCGAAGACAGTGTCGCCGAAGACATGGCGGCAACCGGGGGCGCGGGGTTGCCTCCGGTCGCGCACGCGGTCAGCGCCAGCACCAGGCCCGCCAGCAACGCGACGATCGCCCTCAGGCGGGCGCACCCCGGGCGAGCCATATCCCGTGAACTCATCTTCTCAGTGTCCTCTGCGATGACCGGATCACGTCAACTGCGGTTTTCCGGGGGAACGATGAGAACCGGGCAGCGGGCGTGCTGCGCGACCTGGCCGGCCACCGAGCCCATGATCAGCCGGGTGAAGCCGCCCGCGCCGCGCGAGCCCAGGACCAGCATGTCGGCGTCGTTGCCCGCGTTGATGAGCTCTTCGACCGTGAAGCCGTGAACCGCTTTGACCGTGACCGACTCCGGCAGGGGCTCCCCCACTTCGGCGAGTACCTTGTCGGTCTCGGCCTGCGCCGCGACGCGAGCCTCTTCGGTCCGGGACGCGTCATCTGGGTACACGGCGACGCCGCCGTAGTAACCCCTGATGGCCTCGTGCACGGTGAGCACGGTGAGCGGCGCGTGACGGATCGCCGCCTCCTTGATGGCCAGCTCCAGGGCACGCTGGGAATGGCCGGAACCGTCCACTCCGACGATGATTCCCGACATCTCGATCTCCTTCGACCGGTGGGGCCTCTCCAACCCCTCCACTACGGACGCTAGGCGCGCGGGCCCCTCCGGATAAGGGCCCTCCGGGCAGGCCGGCCGGGACCTTCGCCCTCAACCTGGCGGATCGGCCCGCCGGGCCGAAGGTCCCGCCGGGCAAGGGACCTTGGCACCTTCCCGCTTCGGGCCCACAGCCGTCTGCTGGGTACATGAGCGAGCAGATGACCGACGAGGAGATCGTCAGGCACGTGGTGGCCAGGGCGGTCTGGGCACCCTCGGTGCACAACACCCAGCCGTGGCGGTTCACCGTCGACGGGCCGCGGCTGCGCTTGTACGCGGACCCCGGCCGGCGCCTGGCGGAGGCTGACCCGGACGGCCGGGAGATGATGATCAGCTGCGGGGCCGCGTTGTTCACCATCCGGCTGGCGCTGCGGTCCCTGGGCTATATCCCCGAAACCCAAGTGCTGCCCGATCCGGAGCAGCCGACCTTGGTGGCCCAGGTGTCCTGGCCGGACCGCGCTGCCGCCTGCGAGCTCGAGCGGCGGCTGTCTGGCCACGTGCTCATCAGAAGGACCCATCGCGGCGCGTTCGACCCGGAGCCGCTGCCGCCGAACGCGCTGGCCGCGCTGCACGACGCCGCGACGCGGCAAGGGGCGGCGCTAAGCATCGTCGCCGACGACGGACGGCGGGCCACGCTCGCGGCCGCCGTCCAGACCGCCGAGCAGCAGTTGCGCCGCGACAGTGCGCGGCTGCGCGAGCTCGCTCGCTGGACGCCCGCGCCGGGCATCGCCCGCTGCGACGGGGTGCCGGCTACCTCTTACCCGGCACTGGCCGAGCGCACGCTGCCCTACTTTCCCGGGCGGGATTTCGCCCGCGGACACGGCTGGGGGACGCCACCGCTCAGCCCGGCCACGTCACACCGCGTCGCCGGCGTCGCCGCCCTGCTCACCACGGCCGCCGACTGCCCGGCGGATTGGGTGCGCGCCGGCCAGGCGCTGCAGCGGATCGCGCTCACCGCCAGCGTGTGCGGGGCCGCGGTGGCGCTGCATAGCCAGCCTCTCGAACTGCCCTGGCTACGCGAGTTCCTGCGGACCCAGCTCAGCGACGGCGCCTACCCGCACCTGATCCTCAGGGTCGGGCTGGTCACCCAGGTGTCGCTCAGCGTGCGGCGCGACTTCAGCGACGTGCTGTTCATGGCGTGACCGCGCTCAGGCGGGCTGCCACAGCTCGACCCGGTTACCTTCAGGATCGGTGACCCAGCCGAACCGCCCGACGCCCTCCATGCCCTGCGTCTCCTCAGCCACGTCCGCTCCCCTGGCGCGCAGTTGCGCGAGCATCGCGTCCAGGTCCCGGACCCGGAAGTTGAGCATGGCCTGCTGGGCGCGGGACCCGAAGTAGTCCGTCTCGGACTCGAACGTCGCGAATACCGTCGGCCCGGTCTCCTGACTCCACAAGCCGTTCTCATCGGCGTCCAGGCCCAGGCAATCGCGATACCACGCGCCCAGGGCCGCCGGGTCGGCAGCCCGCATGAAGTACCCGCCGATTCCAAGCACACGTTCCATGCCGCCATCCTGCCAGGACATCGACCGGGCGGCCGGGCACCACACCCGACGCCGCCTCCCCGGCTCAATCCCGGGCACGACCGCGGGCATGCTGCCGCCCGCGGCCGGGATCTCACTTCCCCGGTCGCGGGCGGGCTCGGTGGTCAGCTGCGAACGGTGATTGCAGGTCATGCCACGGTGCGGCCAGGGCTGCCCGGCGGCCCGCTGCCCGCCGGCCCGCTGCCCGGCGGCCCGCTGCCCGGCGGCCCGCTGCCCGGCGGCCCGTTGTGTGGTGGCCCGCTGCCCGGTGGCCCGTGGCTGTGCAGCACCTGCCCACGCGGCCCGTACGCGGTGGTCGTCCCGTCAGGGTGCAAGACGAGCCGCCAGCCCCACCGGTGGATGCAAATATCGTGATGGAACTGGCAAGCCAGTACGCAGTTGCTCATGGAGGTCTCGCCGCCGTCGGCCTGGTGGCGCAGATGATGGACATCACAGTGGGCGGGCGGCTTGCCGCAGCCGGGCCACTCACAATGCCGGGCGCGCAGCTGCACCGCGCGGCGCAGGGCGCCCGGGATCGCGGCGGAGACCCCCACGTCGAGGATGACGGGCTTGCTGTTGCCGGGGGCGTCCAGCAGGCCGCGGCGCAAGATCGAGGCGAGCCGGTCCGGCCCGGCGACCAGGTCAACCGCGAGCCGGGCGATGGCATGCCGCAGCGCCTGCCGTGCCTGCGGGGACAGAGCTGCCGGGGACAGCGCCGTGGCCCGGTCGCCGGCACCGCTGTCCGCGTCGGCGCCGGCGCCGTCCAGGTGGCCCGCGATGATGTCGATCATCTGGTCCACCACCGCCAGGTCCGGGTGGCCGGTGACCACCGGGGTAACCATCGCGTCGCACGCTGCCACCTCGGCGTCGAGTCCGTCCAGGTAGCCGTGCTCGCCCGCCAGGGCGGCCAGCCACGCCGCGTGCAGCTCGGAGGCGCCCGGCAGGCCCAGCAGCCGGGCCAGGTCGATCACCGCGTCCACGCGCGTATCAGCCCCGGCCCGGTCCGGGACAAGCTGGGCGCGCAGCAGCAGCTCGCACGCCAGCTGCAGCGCGTCGTGATACCGCTGCGCCTCGCTGCGCTCATCCTCCGGGCCGGCCTTCTTGCCGAGGGAGTCCAGCACCGCCTGCAGCGCCAGGGTGCACTCCGGGGTGAGGTTCCCGACGACCCGCCCGGCGTTATCGATCGTGGCGCCCAGCCTCAGGAAGCGGTCATCGAACCCGTCATCGGGGTCGTCGGGGTCGGGCAGCTGTGACCGCCACTTCCCGTACGCGGCCCGCGCGACGACCGCCAGGTCCTCCAGCCTGGCCCCGGCGGCGGCGGTATCAGCCAGCAGCTTGTCCACGTCGTGGCGCCACTCCGGCGGCAGCCTCCTGGTCCACTCGGCCAGCTTTCCCGCCCACGACGGCGACACCTCCCCGGCCGCGACCGCCTCCTCGATGACGGGATGATCACGGAACTGGCGCATCTGCCGCACCTGCGCGCCAGCGGCCTTGCCGGTCATCCGCCCCCGCGCCTTCAGCCACGCGGTGCACGACCCGTACCCGTCGGCCGTGTAAGCCCGCTCCGCCTCGAACCGGGCCAGGACCGCCGCCCGCGCGGCCGCGAACTTGCCGCCCAGCGTCCCCACCGCCTCCAGCACCCCGCCCAGCTCGGCCGGCAGCAGCGACGCCGCACCCGGCTCGCGCAGGAACCCCAGGGCAGCGTCCGCCATGCGCAGCGCCTCGGCCACGTTCGCAGGCACCCCGTCGCCGCCAGTGCACATCCGGATCACCTCCCAAGGTCCACTTATAAGATAAGTGCATCGAATGTATTTAGTAGCGACTACGGTAGCTAGAACTGAAAATCAAGTGGCTGTCGCACCTGGCGAGTGAGGGGCGACCATGTGAGGCACCCGTGGTCCTGGGCCGTACGCAGGGCATCCGGAAGACCCGCCCCCCGGGGACTTACGCCCCTGCCCGGCCCACCAGTCACGCGGCAAGGCTGAGAAGTGAAGGTTCAGCACGACAAGCGCGACAAGGGCGCG
>JAICUO010000838.1 GCA_025935815.1 Streptosporangiaceae bacterium | reverse complement strand
GGAGGGCCGCCCGGTCCGCCTGGACACCGTCGTGGTCTCCACCCAGCACGCGCCTGACATCAACCTCAAGGAACTGCTCTCGCCCGACGTCAAGGACTACGTCGTCGAGCCGGTGCTGGGCGAGTTCGGGATCGACACGACCGGGTACCGGCTGCTGGTCAACCCGACGGGCAGGTTCGAGATCGGCGGCCCGATGGGCGACGCTGGCCTCACCGGCCGCAAGATCATCATCGACACCTACGGGGGCACGGCCAGGCACGGCGGCGGCGCGTTCTCCGGCAAGGACCCGTCCAAGGTGGACCGCAGCGCCGCGTACGCCATGCGCTGGGTCGCCAAGAACGTCGTGGCGGCCGGACTGGCGGACCGCTGCGAGGCCCAGGTCGCGTACGCGATCGGCAAGGCCGCCCCGGTGGGCCTGTTCGTGGAGTGCTTCGGCACCGAGACCGTCCCGGTGGAGAAGATCCAAGACGCCGTCACCCAGGTTTTTGACCTGCGGCCCAAGGCGATCATCAACAGCCTGGACCTGCTGCGTCCGATCTTCGGGCAGACGGCGGCCTTCGGCCACTTCGGCCGCACCGAGCCGGACTTCACCTGGGAGCGCACCGATCGCGCCGAGGCGCTGCGGAGTGTCGTGTTATCTGGGGGACAAACCAACCCCAGCCCGCTCGACGGCGGCCTGCCTTGCTGCTCGCTCCGCCGCGCGAAGGCCGAGGTCCGAAAGCGCGGCACCCCGCCCGGCAGGGGTCCCTGCGACTCGCTCCGCCTCGCGACAACCGGGGCAGTCAGGCTTTCCCGGGGCACGGGCGACCCCCAAGCCCAAGTGCCCCTCTTCGCCCTTGGCGAACAGCGCGGCGCTGACCGGGAGGGGCAAATCTAACGAAAACATGACGTTTCGCCCAAAGATCAGTCGTAAGGCTACAGTTTTCGCGTTTCATAACCTCCAAGCCCCGCCCGACTATCGTCGGGTAGGCGCTGAGCTGCTAAGACTACTGTGCGGATCGGCACAATCCCGCTGCGTGCACTCGCTGTGCCTGGGCATTGTGCAGATGCGTATGAATTTGCGTATGCGTATGGTCGTGCTGAATCCCATGCCGATGCACGTGCATGCGATATGCTGCAGTGTGTCGGCGGTTCCCCGACAGCCGCCGGGAGCAGGCGCTCACCGGCGGCCGACGTCCAGCGCGCGCCGGGCCAGGCGGCGATGCTGACGCCGAAATAGATGCAACGCGTCAGGAGACATGAGAACGATGCAGGACATACACAACGGGATCTCCGCTGCTGAGCTCCTCAGTGCTACCTGGAAGAAGAGCCAGCGCAGCAACTCCCAGGGCGCGTGCGTCGAGATCGCCCGGCTTGGCTCGGGGACCGTGGCCATGCGCAACTCCCGTGACCCCCGTGGCACGGCCCTGATCTACTCGACGGACACGGTCCGCGCGCTGGTCAGCGCGCTGCGCACCGGCGAATTCGACTACCTGGTCGGCTAGCGGTAGCCTCTGCTCGCCTGCGGGCATCCGCAGGCGAGCGGGCACCGTAAGCCCGAACGGCCGGGCACGGGTATTGCGGCTACCCGTGCCCGGCCGTTCGCTGTTCCTACCGGCCGGAGGCCTTCGTCACGGACCCCTGACGCGCGGGAAGCGGGAGGCCCGGGATCCCGGCCTGCTCCGCTGGCCGCATTCGCTGGCCGGGTCTGGTAGGACGGTGGGATGGCGGAGAACCTGGACGACCGAGCACGCGCGGGGACACGCGACTCGGTCGCGCAGGTGACGGCGCCCGCGCCCGCGGTGCCCGCGGCGGCGTCCGGCAAGGCCGGGCCGCGGAAGAAGGCGGCGCGCAAGGACCCGCCGACGCTGGTGCCCGCCGCGGAGAACCCGGTCGCGCGGGTGGCCGTGGATATCCCGCTCGCGCACCTGGACCGCCCCTTCGACTACCTGGTCCCGCAGCGGCTCGCGGCACCAGCCCGGCCCGGCGTCCGGGTCCGGGTCAGGTTCGCGGGCCAGCTCACCGACGGGTTCGTGCTGGGGCGGATGGCGCAAAGCGAGCACCAGGGGCGGCTCGCCTGGCTGGACCGGGTGATTTCGCCCGAGGTCGTGCTCACGGACGAGCTCGCCGGGCTGGCCCGGGCGGTCGCCGACCGGTACGCGGGCACCCTCGCCGACGTGCTGCGGCTGGCGATCCCGCCGCGCCACGCGGCGACCGAGAACTCCCCGCGCCCGGCCGCCGACGACGCGACCGGGGGCGCGCTCCCCCCACGGCCCGCCCCGGGGCCGTGGGCGCGGTACCCGGCCGGTGAGGCCTTCCTCGGCGCCCTGGCGGACGGCCGCCCGGCCCGCGCCGCGTGGACGGCGCTGCCCGGCCTGGCCTGGCCGGAGGAGATCGCCCTGGCCGCCGCCACGGCGGCCTCCGCCGGGCGCGGGACGCTGATCGTCGTCCCCGATGCCCGCGACCTGGCCCGCGTTGACCAGGCACTGGGCGTGCGCGCGGCGCGGCATGTCACGCTAAGCGCCGACCTCGGCCCGGCCGAACGGTACCGGCGGTGGCTGGCCGTCTCGCGCGGCGAGGTCACCGTGGCGGCCGGCACCCGCGCCGCGATGTTCGCCCCGGTGGCCAACCTCGGCCTCGTCGTGCTGTGGGACGAGGGTGATGACCTGCACGCGGAGCCGCGTGCCCCCTACCCCAACGCCCGCGAAGTCCTCGCGCTGCGTGCCCACCGGGCCGGGACGGCCGCCCTGATCGGCGGGTTCGCCCGGACGCCGGAGCTGGCCCAGCTCGTCGCCTCCGGCTGGGCGCGCTCGCTGGAGCCCGGGCGGGCCACGGTCCGCGCGGCGGCGCCGCGCGTCATGGCGGCCGCCGACGAGGCGGAGCTGGGCCGGGACGCGGCCGCGACGACGGCGCGGCTGCCGAGCCTGGCGCTGCGCACGATGCGCGCGGCGCTGGCCGGGGATCCGGAGCCGCGAGCCGGGGGCACCCGGAAGCCGCCAGG
>JAICUO010000683.1 GCA_025935815.1 Streptosporangiaceae bacterium | reverse complement strand
TGCCGGCGATGAGGCAGTCGCCATCGTGCTCACGGTGCCAGCCGGGCGGGCACGGGGAGGGCGTGAAGCTGGCCGGCGGGGGCGCGCTCCTGCCGGGGCCGCACGCCGCCGCGCCGAGCGCGAGGGCCACAGCCAGGGCCGCGATGGCGGCCAGCCGGCGGGGGCTACCGGGGCTTGCGGGGGTGCCGTTAAAGTTCACTCGGGCCTCAGTCCTTGCTAGCTCAAGGGATGGGGTGGGCCGGTTCCGACCGGTCCCGGGCCGGGCGGCTAGTGAGATAGCCGTTCGGCCCGCTTCTTTTATGAGGGCAGCGTACCCCCTGTCCGCATACAGAACCAGGCCGGATCATACAGCACCAGTCATACGCGGGAGTTTAGAGTGGTCACGTGCTGTCTACGGTGATGATCATGACGGAAGAGGCAGGCCAGGCACCCGAGGATGACCAGGCCCCGATCGACCCGCGCGGGTACGACCGCGCCTACGAGGTGGTCGCCAGGCGGCTGGAGCGGCGCATCCGGGCCGGCGAGTGGGCGTACCACATGCCGCTGCCGTCTGAGCCTGCGCTGTCGGAGTGGTACGGCGTCTCGCGCACCACGATCCGGTCAGCGGCCCGGCTGCTGGAGGAACGGGGGATGGTGGAGGTCATCAGCGGCCGGGGAACCTACGTCGCCTGGCGGCCGCCGAGCGCCAGTTAGGGTGCCAGCCCACAGAACGTTCGTACGCGAACGTTCTGGCGCGGTTAATCGTTCGGAAAACAGGCCGGAAAAGGCCTGGTAATATGTACGCGAACGTTTGCGTACTATGCGTACGTAGCACTCGTAATGCGTAGGTCATCGGTTCGATTCCGATAGGCGGCTCCAGGTCAGGCCCGGTTTTCCGGAACCGGCCCCTCGCACTTGCCAGCCACGATGCCAGCCAACAGGGGAGAGAAGCCATGATCAGGGCCGCATACCGGCGGTGGGCCGATGAGAAGATAGGCGCCCGGGAATCAGCGTCACCCGCCCCGCCAGCAGCCGTGCGGACGCCACTCACCCCCGGGCAGCACATCTTGCACTTGCTACTCACCGTCTTCACTGGCGGCCTGTGGGCACCGGTGTGGTTCATCCGCGCCTGGCGGGGAAACCCGGCCCTGGAAGCCTAGCCCTCCCCGCCGAACCGCCGGTCGAGCCTGGACACCACCCGCGCGTGCATGACCGGGCGCACGTGCGTGTAGATCTCCGCCATCGCCGCAGTCGACCAGCCCATCAGGTCCTGGACCACCCGCGGGTCCTCGCCCTGCTCGAGCAGCTCCGTCGCGTACGCGTGCCGCAGGTCGTGGACCCGGTAGCGGGGCAGGCCGATGCTGGCCAGGAGATCCTGCCAGTCCTGCCAGTCATCGCGCGAGTGCACCGGCTCGCCGTTCGGCCGGGTGAAGATCAGGCCGCGGATATCGCTCACCGGCTGCCGCTCGAAGTGCAGCGCGAGCGCCCGCGCGCCGATCGCCGGCAGCGGCACGGTGCGCCGCGACTTCTCCGACTTCGGGTCCTTGTACACCCACTGCCCGGAGATCCGCGACTGCGGCTTGCCCACCGTCACCGACGCCGGGTCGGACAGCCGGACATCCGGGCGCCGCATCCCGAGCGCCTCGCCCTGGCGCAGCCCGGTCGTGATGGCCAGCACCCAGCGGGCGCCATTCGGCCACATCTCGCACGCCGCGAGCACCGCGTCCAGCTCGGCCGCGGACGGCGGCTCCGGCCGCTTGCGGTCAGCGCGGGGCGGCGTGACGATGCTGGCCGGGTTGTACGGCATCCGCTTGCGCCGCACCGCCTCGTTCAGGCAGCTGGACAGTATGCGGTGCGCCGTAACGATGGTGGACGGCGAGATCGTGCCGCCGCGGCGGGACGGCCGCTCCATCATCGCCGCGTGCCAGTCCTCGATGTCCTCGGCGGAAAGCTCGGCCAGCGGCACCTTCTGGAAAAACGGCGCGATGTAGTCCTCGCATTTCTGCCTGTAGGACCGGTACCAGGTGTTGGGGTCAACCTTCGCCTTGGCCGTGTGGTGGCACCAGTGCAGCACCCACTCGGACACGGTCGGCTGCCGCCCCCGCGGCAGCGTGAAGCCGTCGCGCCGGCGGTCCAGGAACGCGGCCCGCTTCTCCAGCGCCGCATCGGGAGTCGGGCCGGTGAACTCGCGCCGGTCCCGCTTGCCGCCCTTCCAGCCCAGGTCAGCTACTGCAACCCACTGGTTCCGGTCCTTCCGGTGGTACAGGCTCCCCTCGCCGTGCTGCCTCCGCCCTGGCACCTTTGCTTCCTCCCGATGAGCCGCCCCAGCCGGTAGCCGGCCACGGCGGGCCCTGCTGCCCACTTCAGGTACGCTCCGGCTCCGACGACGATGACGCTGGCCGCGATGTACTTCATGCCCGTCCCCTCCTGCCTGGTGCATACAGCACCAGACGCAAAGAACAGACGCCTCACGGTAGCTAATGGTTTACATCCGGCAAATCCGGTCCGGTCAGTCACTCCCGCGCAGAGTGCGCAAGTCGTCGGCGATCATTGCCGCCAGCGCGGCGCGCTGGCGGGCGCTGAGGCCGCGGACCTCGCTCGCGGCGCGCGCGCCCGCTGCCGCGGCTTCCTCGTCGGCATCGGCCTGCGCGGCGTGCTCGGCGATGAGCTCTTCGAGGATCGATGCTGCCCCGTCCTCTCCGTTCTCTCTCAGCTCGGCGGGCGTCACGCCGGCGGCGCGGGCCATCCGCGCGAGGGTATCGGGCGGCGCGGACTCGGCGGCGTAGCCGAGGGGAGTGCTGCGGGCGCCGCTCTCCAGCTGACGCCATCGCGCCTCGGAGATGCCCGCGGCCGTCGCGGCCTTGCGGATGGATAGCCTGCCGCGACGCTGCTCGATGAGCTGCATCACTGGTGGCTGGGGCGGGCGTGGCGCGGTCATGTCCGTCCGTCCTTACGGGTCGTGATAACCCCCTATGCACGCGAGGATAACACGAACGTTCGCGGACGTGTCGCGTCGTGCAATCTCATTTTCACGTGCACTCTGAAGACGGGGTTGCGAAGTACGCGTACGTTCGCGTACCCTACCGGTCATGACGAACCCAACCCCCGCCGACGCGATGCTTACGAGCGCCGAGGTGATGGAGCAGCTGGGGATCAAGAAGACCGCCTTTTACAAGCTGCTCAACTCCGGCGAGCTAAAGGCCACCGACGTGTCCGCCGCCGGCCGCAAGCGGCGCATCGGCGAGCCGGGCAGGCGTCGCACCCTTCGCATTCCCCAGTCGCAGGTCGACGCCTTCAAGGCGCGCAACGCGATCACCGCCTGAAAGCAGTGCGGCCCCGGTAGCACCCGGGGCCGCAACCGGCCAGGAGCACGAGGCCGGGATGACACAAGAGTAAAGGAGCATGCAATGCCAGCACCACCAGAGCCGCTGATGCCCCTCAGCATCGCCGTCCGCCCCGGCGCGAAGCCGCGGGAGTTCCACGTTGACGAGGCCACCGCCGAGCGCCTGCACCGTGACCTCATCGTCGCGCTCGCCGCGATCCGCGCGGCCAAGGCCGCCGTCCTCATGATGACCTGGAAGCCGGACGGCGTCGTCGTTGACGCGGTGATCCACGAGGAGTGGTGCGAAGGCGGCCACGACGACAGCGCCCCGTGCCCGGACCCCGGCGACGTCCTGTTCCTGCCGGAGACCGCCGCCGCGCTCCTCGCCGAGCCCGCGTCGACGTGGGGCGCGGTGCGCGGCAAGGTGGTCCGCAAGGCGCAGGTCCTGTTCCGCGACGGCACGTCGATGACCGCCAGCAACGAGCATGTTGAGCTGGTCGACGCGATCAATGAGAACCGGGCGCGGCTGATCCGCGACTGGGCGATCGACTGGACGGGGCCGGACCCGGTCGTGACGAACGAGGTGCGGTTCGCTGCCACGCCGGAGGGCCTGGAGGACGCCGCCGCGCAGGACGACGACGAGGCGGACGACCCGTTCATCGGGGCCGCGGAGGACGACGACACCGACGACGGCGGCTGCCTGGCGCCGTCCCCGGCGGGCAGCGAGTGCATGAGGGCGGCC
>JAICUO010000021.1 GCA_025935815.1 Streptosporangiaceae bacterium | reverse complement strand
GTAACTCCCGATGGACATCGCTTCTCCCGTTCTCGCAGGAATGCCTGTTCCTCGTGTTCTCAGGCCGTCTGGTTCATCAGGTCATGGACTGCGGCGGGCCCTGCGCCGGGTGGCGGCGCCAAACTCCTGGCCCCTAGATCATGTCCGCATTGTGAACAGCTTATTGCGCCTTCCGGACACAACATAGTTCGATATGACCGGCATCACAAGATCCCCGCGAACAGATTCTTCGACCGGCCCCAGCTCTACTGATATGGCTGGTGAGCGCCAGCGCGAGCCGCGGCGAGTCGGAGGTTCCCCGGCGTGCTTCAAAAAGTGTCCGTATCGCGGACAGCATGTCGCATTTATCGAGATACACTCGTGAGGGCAATGCCTGGGGGCCGGCGCAGCGTACGCTGGGGGTCGCCGGCAGCAGCCGCCGCGCGGGCTCCCGCGCGCGCACGGGGCACAACGGCAAGCGGAAGGACACGCGTGGCAGGTCAGACGGCCGATCTCGACCGGATCGAGGGCGGCACCATCCAGTCAGTCGTCCGGGCTGCGGACATCATCCGCCTGCTCACGCAGGAGGGAGTGACCTCGATCTCCGTCTCGGAGGCCAGCAAGGCGCTCGGCCTGCAGCGCACGACGACGCACAGGTACATGGCCACCCTGGCCTCGGTCAGCCTGCTCCAGCGCCAGCCCGACACCAGCCGCTACACCCTCGGGCCGCTCGCCCACGAAGTCTTCTCCGCCATCATGCGGGGGAACCGCATCCTGGCGATCGCCCCGTCGCGCATGCAGCGGCTCGCCGACCAGACCGCGTGCACGGTGACCCTCGGCCTGTGGGACGGGTCCTCGGCGCTCGTCCCCCACGTGATGTACCCCCGGCAGTCGGAGATCACGGTCCGGGTGCCGGCCGGCTACCGCGTGGCGCCCAACGGCGCGCAGACGATCATGTTCCTGGCCTTCCTCACCGACCCCCGGCAGATGCAGGCGGTGCTGGACAACGTCAACGCCGAAGACCTCGCCCACGTCGAGCACCAGATGTCCCAGGCGCGCTCGGAGCACCTCGTCGAGGCCATCGAGCGCGACGTCATCGCGGTCGCCGCGCCCGTCTTCGACTCGCGCGGCATCTGCGCCACCATCGCGCTGGTGTCCACGACCAGCCGGCTCGGCTGCGGCCCGGGCACCGAGCAGGCCAAGCTGCTGTTCGACGCCGTCCGCCAGCTGTCCAGCGAGCTTGGCCACGCCGACCCCGTCTGGGCCAGCTCCGCCGGCTAGCTTCCCGCCCGCCCTGTCCAGCGTCGCCCCCGCAGCGCGCCCGCGCGCGCACTGTGCCTTTCCCCGCGACAGTCAGTGGCGGGGAAAGGCACAGTCACTACCGGGTAGCTGCCGGGAACGCTAGTCGCGGAACAGGCTGGCGGGGACGGTGCTGGCGATCACCCCGTAGCCCGCCGGCGTCATGTGCAGGTGATCGCCGACGTCGTAGGCCGGGTTGATCTGCCGGGGGCTGGCCGGGTCGCGCACCGCGCGGTCGAAGTCGAGCACCGCGTCGAACTGACGGCTGGTCCGGATCCAGGCGTTGACCTGCTGGCGGGCCGCCTCCCGGAACCCGTTCGGGTCGTCGTAGGGGTTGTTGCCGCCGAAGGGAGTGATCGTCGCCCCGTACACGCGGATCCCCTGGGCGTGCGCCCGCGTGATGATCTGCTGGTAGGCGGCGATCAGGTCCGCGGCGACCTGCTGCTGGGCGGCTTGCGTGGCAGCCGCGGTGCCGATGTCGTTGACTCCCTCGAACATGATCAGCCACTTGACCCCGCTCTGGGCCAGCACATCGCGGTCGACGCGGGCCAAGACGTTGGGGCCCAGGCCGTCATTCAGCACCCGGTTCCCGCCCAGCCCCTGGTTGAGGACCGTGAGGTGGGTGGCGCCGGGGATCGCCTGCAGCCGGTTGAACAGCTGGTCGGTCCACTTGTCGTCCCCGTTGGTGGTGGAGCCCCGGCCGTCGGTCAGCGAGTCGCCCACCACGTCGATGGCCGCGGTGTTGCCCGGCTGCAGCGCCTCCAGGCCGCTGAGGAAGTACCAGTGCGCGACGTTCGCCGCCCCGGGCAGGTCCGCGTCGTCCAGGTGGTTGCCGTTGACCATGTAGGTGAGCGTCCGGGAGCCGGGGTGGGAGGTGATGGAGCTGGAGGACTGCCCGGCCGACAGGTAGATCGTCACCGTGAGGTTGGAGTTGGTGGCCACCGGGAAGTCCAGCGGGTCCGACACCATCTGCGCGCCGACCGGGATGTCGATCGCCGTCCGGCCGTCGAAGGTGACCGTCCGCGAGGTGCCGGGCGCGATCGCGCTCACCCCGGCCGCCCCGCCGGCCGGCATCGCCACCGAGACGTTGGCGATCGGCAGGTCGGCCCCCCCGTAGGCGTTGGAGAACCGCAGCCTGATCAGCCGCCCGCCCACCGTCACGTGGATCGACTGGCGCACGGTGCTGTCGGCGAAGACCAGGTTCCCGTTGGTGAACGGCGCCGGCGGCATGTTGGACGGCTCCGTCAGCTGCGGCGCGGCGGCCCAGGTGCCCACCCAGTGCAGGCCGATTGCGGGGACGCCGGCGTTGGCGGCGCTCGTCACCTTGATGACCGCCGGCGCGGACGGGCGGACCAGGGCGCTGGTGACCCCCGCCGTGACCACCACGGCGAGCACCAGCGCCGCCAGGCGGCCCACCGTGGTCAGCGCGAGGGACGGCGGCCTGGTCACGGCCGGTGGCCTGAATCGAGACATGATTGACCTCATTGACCTCTCCAATCTCGGTGAGCGGTGGGTTTACCGGTGCCTGGCGGCCAGGCTCTCCGGCGGGCCGAGGTAGCTGGGCTTGAGCCCGCCGGTGTCAACCACGATCTTCTGGAGGATCACGGTGGGGTCGACCATCCAGAACTTGAGGGTGTGCACCCCGGCCGCGCCGATGGCGTGGGTGGTGGACGTGAGGCTCACGTTCTCGGAGGTGATCCGCTCCCACTGCCGGTTCATCGTCGCGTCGCTGGCCCCGGTCGCGACGGTGACGTTGACGACCTGCGGGGCGGCGTCGTCGATGGAGACGGCGTAGTGCAGGCCGTCGGTCGGCAGCACGTTCGCCCGCGGCGACAGGTAGGTCCAGACCGTCACCTGGCCCGTGGTGAACAAGGTCATGGCGTACTCCAGCCGGGGGCTGGCCCCGCCCGGCGTCAGCCGGGCGGCGGTCACCGGGGCCGGCGTCATGCCCGAGCCCGTCCGGCCGATGTCGGGGATCCGCATCCAGGACACGGGTCCCGCGCCGACGGCCCGGCTGAAGTGATCGGCCTCCATCGAGACGTACCCGTTGGCCTCGATGAAGCCGGCCAGGCGGCCCCCCGGCACCGCCGGGTTCACGACCGGGGCCTGCACGACCACGCTGGCGCCGCCCGGTCCGGTGATGGTGATGGGCACCGCAGTGGTGCCGTGCGGCGCCCGGGACCAGTCGACGCTCACGGTAGCGCGGACCTGGGACGTGACGTGGCCGCGACTCGGGCTGACCCGCACCCAGGGCGCGCCGGGCTGGATCCGGAACTCGAACGGGGCCTGGCCGCCGTTGAACACCTCGATGAACGGCGCCGGCTGGCTCTGGAACGGGCTCAGCGCCGGCAGTACCGCTGGTGACTGCTCGGCCGGCCAGGTCTTGGCCGAGCCGTCGATCGCGACGCCGAGCACCGGTCCCGCCGGCGGCGAGACCTGCTGCAGGACGGGGAAGATGATGTCCGGGATGGCCCAGTTGTTGAGCTCGGGCTCCTGCCAGGGTGCGTTGGGGCCGTACCTCGCCACGTCACCGTAGTCGATGTGCGGCTGGATCATGAAGTCCTTCCACTTGCCGCCCGCGATGCTCGTGTTGAACTTGGCCATCAGCGCCGCATCGTCGGCGAACCTGGCCTGGGCCGTCGCGGCGAGGTCGTTGGCCGCGGCGCGGCCCTGCGCGGCGTACAGGATGTTCAGGAACTCGGCCCGGCGCAGCGCGTACAGGTTGGCGGTCGCCACCACCTGGTACTGCACGAGCTCGTAGTAGGCGTCCTGGGCGGCCGCGGGCAACTCGCGGCCGATTCGCACGGCCTCGGCCGCCAGCTCCTGCCATTCGGCGGTGATCCGGTCCGTCTCCTGGTAGTCAGTCAGGCTGAACGGGGTGTCCTGGTCGTTGTAGACGACGGCGCTGGAGTCGGTCGTGATGTCCTTGGCCGGGTCGAGCGTGATGTGCCGGTTCAGCAGCTCCGGCTTGCGGCGCGCCTGCAGCCTGCCGTAGGCGTGCAGCAGCGCCGCCATGCGCGCGGCGACGTGCGGCCCGAAGCTCTGCGCGACGTAGGCCTGCTCCCATTCGCCGAGGTTGTCGGCGGTGAAGCGGGCCGGGTCCCACGCGAAGTCCAGGAAGAACTGCAACGGCAGCTCGTTGCCCTTCATGTCGCCGACGTTGGCCACCCACAGCTTCTGGTCGCCGTAGCTGATGGCCATGTTGAGCTGCTGCCAGGTGTTGGCGATGGAGGCGGTGTCGACCCACTTGTAGTCCCGGCCGCCGCCGACGTAGTCGAAGTGGTAGTACAGCCCGTACCCGCCGGGGTGCGGCGGCAGGCTGGGGTCGGGCACCCGGCGGATGTTGCCCCAGTTGTCGTCGGTGAACACGACGATCACGTCGTCCGGCGGGCGCAGGCCCTCGTCCCAGTACCGCAGGACTTCCTTGTACATCGTCCAGACCTGCGGGATCGTGGTCAGGTCCTTGCCGGTGACGTCGGACAGGATCTGCCGCTCGGCCGCGATGATGGACTTCATCAAGTCGATCCCGTTGCCGTCCGGCAGCGCGGTGTCGCCGTTGCCGCGCATGCCGAGGGTCACCACGCCCTCGATGTTCTGGTCCACCATCCGCTGGATGCCGAACGTCCAGTACTTCTTGAGGGCGTCGGAATTGAACCGGAAGCTCCACTCGCCGGTCCCCCCGTACGGGTCGTGCCCCGGCGTGACGATGTTCCCGCTGGAGTCCCGGACGGCCGGGACGGCGAACCGGTTCCACTCCTCGATGCCGCGCAGCATCGGCGCCTCGTGCGAGGTTCCCATGATCACGCCGTAGGCGGTGGCGGTCGCGTGGTTCTGCGGGTCGTCGAGCGCGAACGCCCGGCCCCAGACCGCTGGCCACAGGTAGTTGGCCTTGAGCCGGAGCATCAGCTCGAAGACCTTCGCGTACATCTTGCTGTTGAACCCGCCGGGAAGCCCCGGGAACAGGCCAGGGCCGAAGAACTCCGGCGCCCAGCCGCCCAGGTTCGGGTTCTCGTCGTTGATGAAGAAGCCCCGGTACTTCACCGCCGGCGTGCCCTGGGTGTGCCGGCCGGGCAGCACGTACAGCTCGCTGCGGCGCTGCGGGGGAACGTCATCCCACCAGAACCACGGGGACACCCCGATCCCCTTCGACACGTCGTAGGCGCCGAAGATGGTGCCGCGCTGGTCGCTGCCCGCGATCACGAAGGCGCGGCCCACGCCGGGCATCGGGTTGTCCACCACCTGCTCCAGCGATGTCTCCCACCGCCCGGCGATGCCGCTGACGTCCAGCTTCCCGGCCGAGACCAGCTGGTCG
This sequence comes from Streptosporangiaceae bacterium, assembly GCA_025935815.1. Lineage (GTDB taxonomy): Bacteria > Actinomycetota > Actinomycetes > Streptosporangiales > Streptosporangiaceae > Trebonia. The sequence goes on along the minus strand of JAICUO010000021.1, from coordinate 19,341 downwards.
ATGAGCGGGCTCTTGCCGATGGTGCCGACCAGGACGACCGCGTCCCCGGCGGGCACCCGGTCGACCGAGACGGCGGGCCGGGCCCCGGTCACCGCGGCGATGTCGGCCTGCAGGTCGTTCACCACGCGGATCACGCCCGGGTAGTCGCCGCCGCTGACCACCAGCGGCGCCGCCTTCCCCTTCCGCACCAGCGGGAACCGTCCCGGCCCCGGGGTCGTCGCCAGGTATCCCCGCTGGCCGGCGCCCGGCGTCCCCGTCTCGGCGTAAGCGGTGCCGGCGAAGGCGGGCGCTATCGCCGCGCCCGCCGAGGCGGAGGCGACGAGCTTCAGGAACGTCCGGCGGAAGAGGTCCGGGCTGAGCCGGCTCGCGGGGTTGCCGGGCTGGTCGGCGGGATTGGCGGGATTGGCGGAAGGGCGTTCGGACATGACGATCTCCGTTCGAGGCCTGACGTCAAGACCGGTCACGTAAACCGAAATATTTCGAACTATTTCGGAAACATTCGCACCGTAACGCGTCCACCCGCACAGAACAACCCCGCACTGTGGTCGAAAATGTTTCGACCACGTCATTTGCCGAGGTGGATTTGCCCCACCGCTCCCCCCTCGGCCCGCGAAACGTGAAAATTTCGCGCACGGCTGGCCCGGGGCGCCTTGCGCCCGGAATCCAGCCGGCGCGCCGCGCGCCTCAGGCTTGCGCGTCCAGTTCCTTGCCGAAGAGCTGGAGCTCCTCCTCGTCGATCGGGTAGCCGTGCTCGGGGCCGGGGAACGTGCCCGCCCTGACCTCGGCCGCGTACTGCGCGACGCCCGCGATCATCTGCTCCCTGACCTCCGCGAAGCGCTTGACGAACTTGGGGGTGCGGCCGTCGTAGATGCCGAGCAGGTCGTGGAACACCAGGACCTGCCCGTCGGTGGACGGCCCGGCGCCGATGCCGATCACCGGGATCGTGAGCCTCTTGGTGACCATGGCGGCGACGGCGGCCGGAATCGCCTCGAAGACGATCGAGAAGCAGCCTGCCTCCTGCAGCGCGAGCGCGTCGCGGGCGACGGTGAGCGCGCGCCGCGCGGTCCGGCCCTGGGCGCGGTAACCGCCGAGGGCGGTCGCCGTCTGCGGCGTGAGGCCGACGTGCCCCATGACGGGAATCCCGGCCTCGACGATCGCGCGGGCGCGCTGGACGCTGGTCCCGCCGCGTTCCAGCTTGACCGCGTCGCACCCCGCCTCCTTGACGAACCGCTGGGCGGTCGCGATCGCCTGGGGGTCACCAGCCTCGTACGACCCGAACGGAAGGTCACCGACCAGCAGCGGGGTATTCAGGCCGCGGCGGACCGCCGCGGCGAGCATCAGCATCTCCTCGGTCGAGACGGGAACGGTCGAGGCATATCCCAAGACGGTCATCGCGCCGGAGTCGCCGACCAGCACCATGTCGACCGCCGCGGCCTGGGCGACCTGAGCCGAGGGATAGTCGTAGGCGGTGACCATCACGATCGGCTCGCCGAGCCGCTTCTTCTCCGCCAGGCACGGCAGCGTCACCGGCGCCAGATCACCGGCAGTACCCGAGACTGGGGTACGTGGGGTAGCCGACATTGGCCTGCCTCCTTCGCGTTAAGGCGTCCGTATGGTGTCGTTGTCGATCAGCCGGGTGGCGCCCACGCGCGCGGCCACGAGCGCGAGCACCTCCCCGTCGATGCGCCGCACCGGCGCCAGCGTGTCGGCCGACACCAGCTCGAAGTACTCCGGCTCGATCCCGCGGGAAGCCAGGGCCGCGATCGCGGCGGCCCTGACGGCCGTGGCGTCCCGCTCGCCGGCGGCCACCGACTCCCGGGCGGCGGCCAGCGCGCGGGGCAGCGCGGCGGCGCGCTCGCGATCGGCACCGGACAGCAGGACGTTGCGACTCGACATCGCCAGCCCGTCCGGCTCCCGCACGGTCGGGCAGGCCTCGATCCGGACCGGCATGTCGAGGTCGCGCACGAGCTGCCTGATCACGGCGACCTGCTGGGCGTCCTTTTGCCCGAAGTAGGCGACATCCGGCGAGACGATGTTGAACAGCTTCGCCACGACGGTCGCGACGCCGTCGAAGTGGCCGCGGCCGCGGTGGGCGCCTTCCAGGATCTCGGTCACCCCGGCGATGGACACGGTCGTCGCGAACCCTCGCGGGTAGACCTGCTCGACCGGCGGCGCGAACAGGAAGTCCGCCCCGGCCCCGGCGGCCAGCGCGGCGTCCCGCCGCTCGTCGCGCGGGTAGCGGTCGAGGTCGGCCTGGTCGTTGAACTGCGCCGGGTTGACGAACAGGGAGACGACCACCCGATCGCACTGCTCACGCGCGCGGCGCATCAGCGACAGGTGGCCGTCGTGGAACGCGCCCATCGTCGGGACCAGCCCGATCGACGCTCCGTCGCGCCGCGCCTTCCACACGGCCGCGCGGACGTCGGCCACGGTGGCCACCGTAATCATGGCCGGCCCCCCTCGCTCCCCTCCTGGCCGCCCCGCGGGGCTAGCCCGGCGGCGGCCAGCGCGCGGGTGGCCTCGGCGAGCGCGTCGAACATCGCCAGCAGGTCCGGCGCCCGTTCCGCCACCGCGGCGCGCTGCCGGGCGACCGTGGCCTCCTCCCCGCGCGCGATCGGGCCGGTCAGCGCGCGCTCCGGGCCGAGCGCCGCCCAGTTCTCGACGCTCGCCCGGACCAGCGGCAGCAGCAGCTCGCGGTCAACGCCGGCGCTCGCGGCGATTCGCTCGGCGGCGGCCTCCAGCGTGACCAGCAGGTTGGCGGCGATCGAGGCGGCGGCGTGATAGGCGGCGCGGTCCTTGTCGGCGACCACGACGGCGCGCATCCCCAGCGCCGCGGCGAGCTCGGCGGCCAGCGCCGTCGCCCGCTGGGTGCTGCCGGCGATCGCCGCGCCGGCGCCCGCGAAGCGCGCGCCCTGGGGGGTGACCGTCATCAGCGGGTGCAGCGAGAACGCCTCATGCGGCGCCAGCGGCGCCAGCGGCGTGGCCCCCGAGCAGTGCCCGACCAGCGGACCCGGCGAGATCAGCGCCGCGGCGGCCGCGATCTCCGCGTCCGGGACGCACAGCAGCACCGCGTCAGCACAGTGTCCGTCACCATGGCGCCCGTCAACGCAGTGACCGTCGAAACCGCGGCCGAATGGCCCGGTCACGTCGCATCCGGCGGCCGCCAGCGCGGCGGCCAGCGCGCTACCGAGCCTGCCCCGGCCGACGATGGCCAGGCGCGCCCGGGGGCGGATGCCTGCGGAGGGCTCCCGTTCCGGTTCCCGTGCCGCGGATACCGGTCGGCTGTCGAAAGCATGTCGTGATGTCAAGGTCCGTCCCGCGAAAGGTGACTGCCTAGGCCCAACCATACCCCCGGCGGGCTGGGCGGCCCAGTGAGACCCGCGCCACCGGCCCCGCACCCGCGCGGCGGGGGCCGACCGGGGCAGCCGGCCGGTCGCGTTGGGGATGGCGGTGGCGTTGACCTAGTGTCTTAGCGTGAGCCCCGAGCCTGATCGCATGGACCGTGCCCGCCAGTTGTCCGCCGATTCGGTCGCGTCCGGCGACCCGACGAGCTGGTTCGAGCGGCTCTATGCGGAGGGCGAGGCCGGCGTGGCCGTCGTCCCCTGGGTGCAGGGGGTGCCCAACGAGAGCCTCATCGAGTGGGCCGCCGGGCGGCCCGGCGACGGGCGGCGGGCGCTGGTCGTCGGGTGCGGGACCGGGGAGGACGCGGAGTTCCTGGCTAGCCTCGGGTACGCGGTGACCGGCTTCGACATCGCCCCGACGGGGATCGCCGCCGCCCGGCGGCGGCACCCGGGCTCGGCGGTGGACTACCAGGTGGCCGACCTGACGGCGCTGCCGTCGCCTTGGTCCGGGGCGTTTGACCTGGTGGCCGAGATCTACACGGTGCAGCCGCTGTACGGGGCGGTCCGCGCCAAGGCGCTGGCGGCCCTGCACGAGCCAGTCGCGCCCGGCGGCACGCTGCTGGTGATCTCGTGGGCGACCCAGGAAGACGACCCGGTCCGCGACCCCGCCCAGATGCCCTGGCCGCTGACCCGCACCGAGCTCGACCTGGCCCGCGGGCCGCTGCGGGAGCGCCGCGTCGAGCACTTCATGGGCAACAGCCCGCCGCTGCCGAGATGGCGCGCCGAGTTCGGCCGCGACTGACGGCTCAGCCGGAAGCCGGCCGGCGGCTGTCCTTCGCGGCCTGCCAGCGGGCCCCGGACGCCTGGGTGCCCGCGCGCTCTTTCTCCCGGTCCGGCGAGCGCAGCGCGCGGTCCCCGCGCGGCTGGGGGGTAGCGGGCGGCCCTTCCCGGCGCGGCTTGGGCACCATCTGCCCCGATCCGGGCCAGCCGGGCGGCCGGGCGGCGCGCGCCGCCGCGAGCCTTTCGGCGCGCAGCGCCGCCGCGGACTGCCGGGCGAGCGCCGCGACACGCCGGCTGACCTGGGACAAGACGCGTTCGAAGGCCTCGGCCTTAGCGGCCGCGCGCGCGTTCTGCGGCCGCGCCTTGCCGCGGCCGCCCTGCTCGGCGACCCGCGCGCTCGCCGTTCGCCGGTACTGGCTGACGTACTTGTCGCGGGCGCGGCGGATCCGCGCGTGCAGGTCGATGGCCGCGTCCTCGTCGAGTGCGCCGAGCGCGGCCGGCTCGGCCTCCGCGACCAGCAGCCGCTCCGCGTCGTTCAGCGCCGCGAGCAAAGATCTGTCCATCACCCTCCCAAACGACCCCTGGCCTGCGCCGGCCGGATACCGCGCCCTGCAACTTAGCGTATCTAAGTGACTACTTAGAAGTCTACGCGGGCCGGTTCGTTCCCGGTCTGACGCGAACGGGGACTTCGAGCACGCCTGACCTCAGCCCGGGCGGTCATCGAGCCGGAAGCCGACCTTGAGGGTCACCTGGAACTCGCAGCGCTCATTGTCGTCGATCCGGCCCCGCAGCTGAGTGACCTCGAACCAGTCGAGGTTGTGCAGTGTCCGCGAGGCCCGCTTGATGGCTCCCCTGATCGCGTCATCGACGCTGTCCGTGGAGGAACCGACGATCTCGCTCACTGAGTAGACGCTGTCCGACATCGCTACCCTCTCCTGCCTAGGTTGTGCCCGCAGGCCTACCCGATGCCGTACCGGGGTATCCGCCGCGAGGCGAAACGCGTGGTATGACGACATCTGTAACATCCACGACAAGGAGGCTGCCCAGCATGAGTGTGGAGCGATTCCCGGTGGAGGCCGGCCACGTGCTGACCTTCGCCCGGGCGATCGGTGATGACAATCCCGTCTACCGGGACCCGGATTCCGCCGCCGCGAGCGAGGCGGGCGGGCTCATCGCGCCGCCCACGTTCACCATCGCCAGTGCCCAGTGGGACCCGGACTACCCGCTGCGCCCCAAGCCCGGCGTGCCGTGGTGGGGATCGGGCGCGCGGGCCAGCGGCGAGCCGGTGCCCACGGGCGGGGGCGCGCTGCACGCCGAGCAGCACTTCACCTACCACCGCCCGGTCCGGGTCGGCGACGTCTTGTCCGCTGCCGCCCGCCCCGGCGACACGTGGGAGAAGACCGGCCGCAGCGGCAAGCTCATCTTCCGGGAACAGGTCACCGAGTACCGTGACGCGGCCGGCGAGCTCGTGGTCACCGCCCGCTCGGTATCGGTACTCCGCCAGCCCCTGGAGGGAAGCGCATGACGCTCAAGGCCGCCGAGGTGAAGGCCGGCGACTCCCGCAGCCAGGTGGTCGCCGAGAGCCTCACCCGCACCCAGATCGTCCAGTACGCCGGCGCCTCCGGCGACTACAACCCGCTGCACACCGACGAGCCGTTCGCCCGCGACGTGGCCGGCTACCCCGGCGTCTTCGCCCACGGCATGCTCACCATGGGCATGACCGCCCGCGTGCTCACTGACTGGGCGGGCGACAGCCGGCTCCTCACCTTCGGCGTCCGCTTCACCGCCCAGGTGTGGCCGGGCGACACCCTGACCGCCACCGCGACCATCCGCGAGGTCACCGAGCACGACGGCGCCCCGGTGGCCCTGATCGACGTGGTCACCACCAACCAGGACGGGACGCCGGTCATCACCGGCACCGCCACCGCCCGCCTCGACCCCTGAGCCAGGCGCGGCGCTACTTGATCAGGGGGTCGCGCGGCAGGCCGAGGATGCGCTCGCCGATCTGGTTGCGCTTGATCTCGGAGGTGCCGCCGGCGATGGACATGCCGCGGTGGGTGAGCACCAGCCGGCTGGTGAACTCGCCGGGGCCGTCCAGGTAGACCCCGTTGGCCCCTTTCAGCTCGGTCAAGACGGCGGCTGCCTCGTGAGACAGCTCGGAGATCACCAGCTTGGTGATCGCGCCCTCCGGGCCCGGCTCGCCGCCGGCCACCGCCCGGTGCGCCGAGCGCGCGTTGAGCACGTCCATGGCCTGGCGCTGCGCGATGTACCCGCCGATGCGGACCTGGCCGCCGGGCAGGCGATCCGGGTGCGCGTCGTAGCGGCCGATGAGCACGCTGCCCGGCACGGTCCCCACTCCCTGGCCGCCGCCGATGCTGACGGACTCGTTGCCGAGCGTGGCCCGGGCGATCGCCCAGCCCGCGTCGACCTCGCCCACGACGTCATCGTCGGGGATGAAGACGTCGCTGAAGAACACCTCGTTGAAGCCCGTGTCGCCCGACGGCATCTTCAGCGGCCGCACCTCGACGCCGCGGGCGTGCATGTCGATCACCATCATCGTGATGCCGTCGTGCTTGGGCGCGTCCGGGTTGGTGCGCACGGTGGCGAAGCCCCGGTCGGCCAGGTGCGCGCCCGACGTCCATACCTTCTGCCCGTTGACCAGCCAGCCGCCGGGGACGCGGGTGCCCCGCGTCTTGATGCCGGCCGCGTCCGACCCGGCCTCAGGCTCGCTGAACAGCTGGCACCAGATGACCTGCTGGCGCATCGCGGGCGGGATCAAGCGGGCGACCTGGTCCGCGCTGCCATGCTGGATGAGGGTCAAGATCACCCAGCCGGTGATGCCGTAACTGGGGCGCTGGACGCCCGCGGCGGTGAACTCCTGCTCGATGACCAGCTGTTCCACCGCCCCGGCGGCCCGGCCGTACGGCCTGGGCCAGTGCGGCATCGCGTACCCGGCCTCCAGGATCCGCGCGGCGCGCTGCTCGGCGGGCAGGCTGGCCGTCTCCGCGACGAAGGCCCGGACCTCCTGGCGGATAGGCTCGGCCTCCGGGGGCAGCTCGACGGTCCTGGCGCGGCTGACCCCGCGCCGGGTGAGCTCGGTGACCTCGGCCGCCGCGCCGTTCGCGTCGAGCAGGCTGAGCAGGGCGGTGGCGCGCCGCAGGTACAGGTGGGCGTCGTGTTCCCAGGTCATGGCGATGCCCCCGTGCACCTGGGTGTTGAGGTTGGCGCACAGGTCTGCCGCTGGGGCGGCCAGCGCGGCCGCCACCGCCGCCGCGTAGGTCAGCTGGTCCCCGCCGGTCGGCGCCGCCCGGGCCGCGTCCCACGCGGCGGAGACCGCGAGCTCGGCCGCCACCGCCATGTTGGCGCAGTGATGCTTGACCGCCTGGAACATCGCGATCGGCCGGCCGAACTGCTGGCGCTGCCTGGCGTACGCGGCGGCCAGGTCCGTGCACTGGCCGGCCACCCCGGCCGCCTCGGCCGCCAGCACCACCCTGGCCAGGTCGACCAGCACCCGCCGGGCACCGGGCACTATGGTGGCGGGCGCGTTGTCGAAGCGGACCCGGGCCGCTGGCCGCGACGGGTCCAGGTTCGCCGGCACCTCCACCGACACTCCCTCGCCCGCCTCGACCACGGCCACGTCCTCCCCCGCCGGGATCAGCAGCAGGTGGGCCAGGCCGCCGCCCGCGACCGCCGGCGCGGAACCGGACACCGTGCCGTCTCGCACCGTCACCGCCGCCTCCAGCGCCACGGCGCCGATGACCGAGCCATCGGCCAGGCCGGGCAGCAGCCGCTTCCTGGTCGCGTCGTCGGCGGCCGCCGCCAGCACCGCGCTGGCGATCGTGGTCGGCGCGAACGGGCCCGGCGCCAGCGCCCGGCCCATCTGCTCGGCCACGATGGCCAGCTCTTCCAGCCCGTACCCCGAGCCGCCGTACTGCTCGGGCACGTGCAGCCCCAGCCAGCCAAGGTCGGCGAGCTCTCGCCAGAACGCCGGCGGCGACTGCGCCGCCGTGCCCGCCTCCAGCAGCGCCCGGGTCGCCTCTATGGCATTCCGCTTGGCCAGGAAGTCCGACGTGGTCCCGGCCAGCGCGCGGTGCTCTTCCGTTATCGCGATCGGCATAGCAACACCTATATACCCAATGCGCCCGGCCGGCTAGGGGACGAGCGGGTAGCGGCAGGGTCTGGCGACGTCGCTGACCGGCCCGCGCGGCGGGCGAGCCGCTCCGCTTCAAGTCCGCGTCCAGGTGAGTGCATATACCGAGAAAATACTGGTCATGGCCGTAGTCGCCCTGCGGCGCCCGGGCGCGGGCACTAGTGTTGCCATTGATCGGTGATGCGATCTCGATGACCTGGCACGGCGTAACGAAACCGGCGGTGTTCGGCGTTCCCCAGGGGACGGGCCCCTCGGCCCGCTCCCGGGACATCCCGGTCGGCTCCCGCTGCCGGATCCCGTCCACCAACGCACGGCACCAGGCCAGAGCGCAGCGCACAGCACCAGGAACACAGCACCAGGAAACACAGCACCAGGAACACAGCACCAGGAAAGAGGCGGGGGAGCCGATGACCTCAGGATATTTTGATTCGTTCACTCATCCGGTTGCGATAACTGGGCAATCTGTCATCGGTGACCAGATCCGGGTTCCTACCGCCGGGTGCGCCATGGCGGGGTGCGAGGCCGCTTTCGCGGACCCGGCCGCGCTCGGGGAGGCGGACAACAAGGCCCGGGCGGTCGCCGCGGGCTGGGCGCGAGACGATCTGGGCAGGCTGGTGTGCCCCGCGTGCCAGCATGACCGCCCGGTACCGCCGTGGTGGGTTTACTCCAAAGCTCCCCGTCCCGTCGGTCAGCCGCCCCGGGCGGCCAGCCAGGAACGCGGCCCCGTTAGCCAAGAGCGCGGCCCCGTTAGCCAGGAACGCGGCCCGGTCAGTGACCGCAGGCCAGCGGTCAGCCCCCCACGGCCAGCCGACAGCTCGAGCCAGCCGGTGGCCCCGGCCGCGGCCGGGGGCGCACCCGCCCCGGGTCAGAGCCGGCATCACCGGGCGCAGTGGCCACGCCTGCTGTCCGCGCTGGTGAACACCCGGGACGGCTCAGCTCCCCGCCACGAGCAAGCCACGCATGGCGCCGGGCACGTCAGGACTCCCCGAGCGTGACTGGCTAGCGGTTGCGCCAGCGCGGGCGTCGCTTCTGCGCGAACGCGGTCACCCCCTCGGTGGCGTCCTCGCTGGCCATGAGGTCATCGATGGCGTCGCTGGGGTGGGTGACGGCGTCGATGACGTCGGGGATGCCGCGGGTCTCCTCCATGACCTGCAGCGAGACGCGGACCGAGGTCGGCGACCCGTCGAGGATCTCGGCGGCGAGCGCGCGGGCGCCCTCCAGCGCCTTGCCCGCGCCGGTGACCCGGTTGACCAGTCCGTAGCCGAGCGCCTCGGCGGCGGTGAGCCGGCGCCCGGTCAGGATCATCTCGGTGGCGACCTTGGGCGGCACGCTGCGCGGCAGCCGGACCAGCCCGCCCGCCCCGGCGATGAGGCCCACCTTGACCTCGCTGAGCGCGAACTGGGCGCTGTCATCGGCGACGACCAGGTGGCAGGCCAGCGCGATCTCGCAGCCGCCGCCCATCGCGTAGCCGTTGACGGCCGCGATCACCGGCTTGGGCATGCGCCGGCGGCTGGTCAGCCCGGCGAGCCCGTTCTTCGGCACCCACATCGGCTTGCCGGAGGCGGAGTACACCAGGTCGTTGCCCGCGCAGAACGCCGCCTCCCCGGCCCCGGTGATGATGGCCACCCACAGGTCGTCGGCGGCGAAGTAGCAGTCGAAGGCGTGGTCGAGCTCGTCGTTGGCCATCGGGTGCAGGCTGTTGCGCGCCTGCGGCCGGTTGATCGTCACCTCCAGCAGGTGCCCGTCGCGGCGCGCCAGCACGTGCTCGTACCGGTCCGGCAGCACCAGCGGCGGCGGCGGGAACAGCTCATCCATCCGCTCCCTGGTGACCGTTACCCGGTTCCCGGTCCCGGACGACCGCGCGTAGACCCGCGCGCCGATCGGCTCGCCGCGGGTGAGCAGGTCCAGCAGGGCCGCGTCCTCGCCCCTGGCGATGAACCGCCGCCCGCCGGCCTCCAGCCGGCCGATGACGATGCCAGCCCGGGCGCCGTCCCGCGCGTGCCTGACCGTGTAGGTCTCGATGGCCGCCCACCCGTCGGCCTCCGGGGCCTGCTCGGGGGCGGGCCAGCCGTCGATCTCGGCCTGCAGGCCGGCGCTGTTATCGGGCGCCCACGGCGCGGGGGCCGTGCTGTAGATGCCGACGGAGTACTTGCTCATGGTGCCGCCGTTGGCGCCGACCAGCCCGAACGACCCGGGGTGGCTGCGGGCGCGCCGCACGGCCTCGGCGATGGCGTGCATCGAGTAGTTGTTGCCGGGTCCGCCGAAGAACGGCAGCCCGCCGGTCAGCGTCAGGCCGCGCGGGTCATCGGGGGCGATGCCGAGGCCGTCGCAGATGTTGAACACCGGCGCCGGGAAGCAGGAGTACAAGTCGATGGCGGCCAGGTCCCGCGCGGTGATCCCCGCGACCTCCAGCGCGTGCCGGGCGGCCAGGACGGACGCCGGGCTGGCCGACAGGTCGGCCCGGTCCATCAGCTTGCGCTCCCGCAGGTCGGCGTGGCCGTGCAGGAACACCCAGCGCTCCTGCGGGACGCCCACGCGCCGGGCCGCCGCCACCGACATGAGCAGCACGGCGGCCCCCTGGTTGACCTTCTCCCGGGCCACGATGTACCGGGTGTACGGGTCGGCGATGGGCCGGTTCGCCTCGGTCGGGGTGACAAGCTCGGCCGGGCCGCGCTCAACGGGAGCCGATGAATGCGGGTTGGCCGCCGCGACCGTGGTGAACGGGGCGAACAGCGCCCCCATGGCGGCGGCGTACTCCTCCCGGGTCTGCCCGAGCCGGGCGCGGCGGGCGTTGTCGAATAGCGCGTACTGCGCCGGCGCCCCGGTCAGGCCGTGCGCGGCCAGGTGCCGGGAGATCAGGCCCCGCAGCCCGTAGCCCCGGTCTTCCAGGCTGCCCTCGGCGTGCTCGGTGAAGTCGGGCTTGTCGTCGGCGCCGGCGTAGTGCTCGATGGTCGAGATGGCCTCCGAGCCGACCAGCAGCACGACCTCGCCGCGCCCGCCCGCGATCGCCGCCGCGAACTCGTTGACCAGGTGCTGCGGGGCCTGCCCGCCGCTGACCTCCAGGATCGCGCGCGCGGGATCGGCGCCGATCCGCCCGGCCACCGACCGCGGGTAGTTGTCGGAGCGGCCGAGCGGCGCCCGCGCGCCGGCGAAGGAGTTCTCGAATTGCCGGATCCCGGCGACCGTGTCGATGGCGGCGGCGACGGCGGCAGTGCCGGTGATACTGTCCGCGGCGGTGTCGGCGAGCGCCTCGCGGGCCGCGTCGGCGGCCAGGTCCGCCGGCGACCGGCGCCGGTAGCCGGGCTCGCCCAGCCGCTCGGAGGCCTGGCCGACGCCGACGATCACCGGCGTGCGAGGATCAACCGTCACAGCAGCGCCCCCAGCTCAGCGATCCGCTGCTCGCACTCGGCGACCATCTGGCGGGTGATCTCGGCGGCCGGGCGGATGGCGTCGAACGAGCCGACGACCTGGCCGATGAAGAACGACTCCAGGGCCAGCGCTCCCTGGTGCCCGGCCTGCGCGGCGGCGTCGATGCGCTGCCACGCCTCGTTCACCAGCATCGGCTGCAGCGGCAGCGGCAGCGGGGCGGGGCTGCCCGCCGCCTCCCACTCATCGTGCCAGGCGGTGCGCAGCTGCCGGGCGGGCTTGCCGGTCCGGGTCGGCGAGCGCAGCGTGTCGCTGCTCGCGGCCGCCAGGAACTTGGCCTTCAGGGCCTGGCTGGCGACGTCTTCCGCGCTGGACAGCCACACCGACCCGCACCAGGCGCCGGCCGCGCCGAGCGCGAGCGCGGCCGCCATCTGCGCGCCGGAGGCGATGCCGCCGGCCGCCAGGACCGGCCGCCCGCCGGCGATGCCGACGATCTCCGGGGTCAAGACCATGGTGGCGATCGTGCCGGTGTGGCCGCCGGCCTCGGTGCCCTGGGCGATCAGCAGGTCCACGCCCGCCTCGATCTGCCGCCGGGCGTGCCTGGCCTGCCCGACCAGCGCGGCGACGGCGACGCCCGCGGACTTGGCCCGCACGACCAGCCCGGGCGGCGGGGTGCCGAGCGCGCTGGCGATCAGCGCGATCCGGTGCCCGAACGCGACGTCCAGCAGCGCCTGCGCGCCGCCCGGGTTGAGGCTGGCGGCGATCTCGTCGTGCGCCGGCACCCGGGGCGCCTCGGGAACGTCGTACTTCTCCAGCAGGCCGCGCACGAACGCGATGTGCGTGTCCGGGATCTGCGCGCGCAGGCTGGCGACCAGGTCGCCGGGGTCGCCCTTGGCGAACTTCTCCGGCACCAGCAGGTCAACGCCATATGGCCTGCCCTCGACCTGCCCGTCGATCCAGGTGAGCTGGGCGTCGAGCTCGTCCGGGGTGTAAGCCGACGCGGCCAGGACGCCGAAGCCGCCCGCGTTAGTGACCGCGGCGACCACGCCGGGCGACCGGTTGAACCCGACGATCGGGTGCCGCGCGCCGACCAGGTCGGTGAAGGCGGTTCGCATTAGTTCTGTTCCTTCCTGGCCCAGGTGACAACGACGTCGAGGGCCTCGATCGCCGCACAGGGATTCACCGCGTCCGCCCCGGCGTTCTCTTCCGGAGTCATCGCGCACCTCCGATAACTGAACGGTAGACGTACACATTTTGGCACTGTATCTTGACGGCATCCGTTCAGCAATAGACCGTTCGGCAATCGATGGCTCGGAGGAAGGACGAGGTGACAGCGACACGCGGGACCGCCGGGCGGCCCCGGGACCCGGAGCTCGACCGCCGCATCGCGCAGGCCGCGCTAGACCTGTTCGCCGACGCGGGCTGGGCCGGCTTCGCCATGGAGGCGGTCGCGCGCCGGGCCGGCGTCGGCAAGGCCACCGTCTACCTGCGCTGGAGCAGCAAGGAAGCACTGCTCACCGACGCGGTCACGCTGCTGCTGGCCCGGGTGGCCGACGTCGACACCGGCACCCTGCGCGGTGACCTCGTCCAGCTCGCCACCCAGATGCTCGACCTCTACGCGGGCCGCACCAGCCGCGCGGCGATGCGCCTGAGCGTGGAGGCCTCGGCCATCCCGGGCGTCGCCGAGCACTACGCGGCGCTGCGCCGCTCCCAGGTGCTCGCCGCCCGGGCCATCGTCCGCCGCGGGATCGCCCGTGGCGAGCTCGCCGCCAGCGCGCCGGTCACGCTCCTGCTCGATACGCTGACCGGCGGCGCCATGATGCACGCGATGAGCACCCCGCCCGAGAAGCTGGCCGACCTGGCCCGCGACACCCGGGCGCACGCGCAACCGCTCGTCGACTTCCTCATGCACGCCGTCACCGCCGCCGGCCCTCCCGCGGCGCCGGCGGGGACGGCGAGGGACTCGCGCTAGTGTCCCGGATCTGGAAATCCGGGGGCGCCCGTCGAGCGCGGCCCACTGCTGACCCTGATCGCCGGCTGCCCCGGCGTGACGCCAGGCGCCGGCCTCCCGTAGCACGGAGAGTTTTCTCCTCGCGAAGACTTTTCATCGCATGCGATGAAAAGTCTTCGACGTGAAAAAAGCCTTCGAGCTAAATGACTGCCCTGGGCATCATCAGCAACCGTCGCCGCGATAGCACCAAGGGAAGGCCACTTCGCGGCACTCCGGCCTCATGCTTGATCCTGCCTGCGAGCATGGGACTCAGGACACTAGGGTGCCGGGCTGGCGGCCTCAGGCCGGGCCGCGGCGCAGGCGGGTGCGGTAGGAGTACAGCTCGGGCAGGAAGTGGCTGACCGCCATGTCGACCGGGATACCGCTGAGTCAATATGGCCGCACAAATAAGGAGCCGTGATCAGATGACCGTCATCCCGCCCGGGCCGCCAACGACCGGGAAGCCCCTGACGGGGCTGCGGGTGGTCGAGGTGGCGACGTACGTCGCCGGGCCGCTCGGCGGCATGACGCTGGCCCAGCTCGGTGCCGACGTCATCCGCGTCGATCCGCCCGGCGGCGCGGCGGATTACACCCGCTGGCCCGTGGCCGCCTCGGGAACGAGCCTGTACTGGGCCGGGCTGAACAAGGCCAAGCGGTCCCTGTGCGCCGACTTCCGGTCCGCCGAGGGCCGGGAGCTCATCACCAGGCTCATCGCCGGGTCGGGACCCGGGGGCGGCATCGTGCTGACTAACGCCAGCCGGCCGTGGCTGAGCTACGAAGCCCTCCGCGCGGTCCGGCCCGACCTGATCCACCTGCGGATAGAGGGCTACCGCGACGGGCGTCCGGCCGTGGACTACACGGTCAACGCGGGCATGGGATTCCCGCTGGTGACCGGCCCGGAAGGGCACGCCGACCCGGTCAACCACGTGCTGCCCGCCTGGGATATCGCCTGCGGGCTGTACGCGGCCGTCGGCATCCTCGGCGCCGAGCGGCACCGCCGGGTCACCGGCCAGGGCCAGCAGCTGCGCGTGGCGCTCGATGATGTCGCGGTGGCGACCGCGGGGAACCTCGGCTTCCTGGCCGAGGCGGAGGTCAACCGGGTCAGCCGGCCGAGGATCGGCAACCACCTGTACGGCTCGTTCGCACGCGACTTCGGCACCCGCGATGGCCAGCGGGTCATGGTGGTGGCCCTCACTGAGCGGCACTGGGCGGACCTGCTGGCGCTCACCGGCCTCCGCGCCCCGGTCGTGGCCCTTGAGGAGGCGCTGGGCGCCGACTTCTCCACCGAGCAGGACCGGTACGCCTACCGCGATGCCCTGGCCGGCCTGCTGCGGCGCTGGTTCGCCGGCCATGCCCTGGATGAGGTCTGCCAGGCGCTGCGCCCCACCTCGGTCTTGTGGTCGGTCTACCGCAGCTTCGGCGACGTGGTGGAAAGCGACGACGTGCGCGCCAACCCCATGATGGGGGTCATCGACCAGCCGGGCATCGGCCGGTACCTGGCCCCGGCCTCGCCCATCAACGCGAGCCCGGCCGGGGACCGGGAGCCCGTCCGGGCGCCCATGCTCGGCGAGCACACCGCCGAGATCCTGCGCGCCGATCTCGGCCTGAGCGAGCACCAGATCCAGGACCTGCACGAACGCGGGGTGGTCGCTACCGCCTCGCCGAAGCGATAGCGAGGGCCGCGATGGGCCGGCTGGCACAGACAGAAGGACTCAGCGACGTCCAGCTCCAGATCATCGACGCCGTCCGGGAGCTCGTGGACCGGGAGATCATCCCCCAGGCCCAGCGACTGGAGCACGCCGATGAGTACCCGCGCGAGATCGTCGGCGCCCTGTGCGAGATGGGACTGTTCGGCCTGACCATCCCCGAGGAGTACGGCGGCCTCGGCGAGTCCCTGCTGACCTACGCGCTGTGCGTTGAGGAGATCTCCCGAGGGTGGATGAGCATCTCGGGCATCGTCAACACGCACTTCATCGTCGCCTACATGCTGCTCCAGCACGGCACCGAGGAGCAGAAGCGGCGGTACCTGCCGCGGATGGCCGCCGGCGACCTTCGCGCCGCCTTCTCGATGTCGGAGCCGGACTGCGGCTCGGACGTGTCGGCCATCACGACCAGGGCCGCCCGCGACGGCGACGCCTACGTGATCGACGGGCAGAAGATGTGGCTGACCAACGGCGGCACCTCCACGCTGGTCGCCGTGCTCGTCAAGACCGACGAGGGGGCGGAGTCGGTCTACCGCAACATGACCACGTTCCTGGTCGAGAAGAAGGCGGGGTTCGGCGAGGTCGAGCCGGGGCTGACGATCCCCGGCAAGATCGAGAAGATGGGCTACAAGGGCGTCGACACCACCGAGCTGATCTTCACCGGGTACCGCACCTCGCCCGGGCAGGTCCTCGGCGGAACGCCCGGCCGCGGCTTCTACCAGATGATGGACGGCGTCGAGGTCGGCCGGGTCAACGTGGCCGCCCGGGGCTGCGGCGTCGCGCTGCGCGCCTTCGAGCTCGCCGTCAGCTACGCCCAGCAGCGCACCAGCTTCGGCAAGCAGATCGCCGCGCACCAGGCGATCCAGTTCCGGCTCGCGGAGATGGCCACCAAGGTCGAGGCCGCCCACCAGATGATGATCATGGCCGCTCGCAAGAAGGACTCCGGCCAGCGCAACGACCTGGAAGCCGGGATGGCCAAGTACCTCGCCGCCGAGTACTGCCGCGACGTCGTCGAGGACTCCTTCCGCATCCACGGCGGCTACGGCTTCTCCACGGAATACGAGATCGAGCGCCTCTACCGGGAAGCCCCCATGCTGCTCATCGGCGAGGGCACCTCCGACATCCAGAAGATGATCATCGGCCGCCGCATCCTGGAGGACTACCGGCTCCGCTGAGGCCGATGCCGGCCAGCCGCGACCGCGTGGAATACCCTGGCGCCGGCCGGGCGGCGGCGATCCCCGCGATCACGGCTGCGCCAGGGGCCGGCCCTTGACGGCGCCACCCGCAGGTTCGCGCTTAATTCCCAGGTAATTCGCGGGCTCGCCGCAGGGTGCCTGCGAGACGATGATCGGCGTGGAGGTCCTGGCTCCGGTCGGCGCCCGGCCCATGGCGTGGCCGCCGAGGCCTCCCCGGCCCGGCGCACCTGGGCCGGGCTCGGTGGGGCTGGCCGGGCTGGGGTGGATCGCCGCGCGCCGGGCGCGGCTGCGGCGCGCCCCCGGCCAGCCCGCCGCCGGCGCCCGCCGTGACCTCGCGGTGGCCGTGGCCCTGGCGGCGGCCTGGTTCAGCGTGTGGGGCGTGTACGCCGCCTACTCCTGGACCGCCCGCCCAGGCGCCGCCACCTTGCAGGTCGTCGCGATTTTTCGCTCGGCGGCGCCGGCCCCCACGGCGGACCGCCCGGGCCGCCGCGGGGGCCGGGGATGCCACCGAAAGGCGGGCCCCCAGCCTCCAGCACCTAGCCCACTGGAGAACGACGTTCGAGCGCCACCGACCCAGGAGGCTCACCTCGACGACGACGCCACGACCGAAGCAGCGGTTGACGGTCGCTGACGATCGCACCACGATTAAGACGACCGCAACCGTAGCAAGGGGAACCCGTTGATCCTGATCAATATCAAGATGCAGATCCGTCCCGAGAAGATGGACCAGTGGCTGACGCTGGCCGACGCCTACGCGAGGGACGTCAACTCCGAGGACGGCTGCTTGTTCTTCCAGTTCGCCCGGAGCCTTACCGACGACAACGAGTTCGTCTGCATCGAGGGCTTCAAGGACGCCGACGCGGGCGCCGCGCACGTCAGCCAGCCCTACGTGAAGAGGTTCTTCGGCATCGCGCCCGACCTGGTGGCCACGCAGCCGCAGATCATCTACATCGACACCCCGCACGACGGCTTCGGCCCGATGGGCGAGATCCAGCCTCGCTAGCCGGCTAAGAGAAGTGCCGCCTCATGATCCGCGTGAGGAATGCCTCATCAATCGGGTCAAAGGAGCTCAGCTCGGTGCTGTCGACGTCGATAGGCAGGCAGCCCAGAGCGCCCTGGTCGGGACCCACGACAAGTTCCCCGTCATTACTTCCGCCGCGGCCTTCTTTAGAACCGGGCGCGGCCCGTTCGCTGGCCTGCCGCGCGAGGCGGCGATCCTGTCCGCGGTGTCGTTCACCGTGGCGCTCGGCTACGGGATCGCGGCGCCGGCCATCCCCGCCTTTGCCCGCCAGTTCGGCGTCGGCGTCGCCGCCGCGGCCAGCGTGATCAGCGCGTTCGCGCTGATGCGGGTCGCGTTCGCGCTGCCGGCGGGCCGGCTGGTGGACCGGTTCGGCTCGCGGCGGGTAATGGCGGCCGGCATCGCCGTCGTCGCGGTCAGCAGCGTGCTGGCCGGCTTCTCCCGGTCGTTCCCCCAGCTGCTGGTGCTGCGTGGCGTCGGCGGACTTGGCTCGGCCATGTTCTCGGTCAGCGCCCAGGCCCTGCTGCTGGCCAGCGTGCCGAGCGGCCAGCGGGGCCGGGCCAGCGGCCTGTACACCGGCGGGTTCCTGCTCGGCGGGATCACCGGCCCGGCGCTCGGCGGGGTGGTCGCCGCCTGGTCGCTGCGGGCGCCCTTCTTCCTGTACGGCGCGCTGCTCGTGGTGCCGGCGGTGATCGCCACGGTCGCGCTCGGGTCGGCGGCGCGCCCGGTCGCCGCGCGGGCCACCGCCAGCCCCCGGGAGAGCCTGACCGTGCTGGCCGGGGCGCTGCGCAGCCGCGCCTACCGGGCGGTCGCGGCGGTGAACCTCGCCGACGGCTTCGCCGTGCTCGGCATCCGCGGCGCGATCATCCCGCTGTTCGTCCGCGACTCGCTGCACCGCTCGGCGACCTGGACGGGCATCGGGTTCCTGGTATTCGCGGCCCTCAACGGAGCCGCGCTGCTGCCCGCCGGCCGGGTGGCGGACACGCTCGGCCGGCGGCCGGTCATGGTGGCGGGCTGCGCGATCTCGGCGGCCGGCCTGCTGGCGCTCGCCGTGCTGCCGGGCCTGTGGGCGTACCTGGGTGCGCTCGCGGTGGCCGGCGCCGGGTCCGGGCTGCTTGACGTCGCGCCGTCGGCGATGCTCGGCGACCTGCTCAGCGGGCAGGCCCGCCAAGGGGGCATCCTGGTCGCGTTCTTCCAGATGGCCGGCGACGCCGGCGCGGTGACCGGGCCGGTCGTGGCGGGCCTGCTCGTGGACGGCGCGTCTTACCAGGCGGCGTTCGGCGTGGCTGGCGGCGTGCTCGCCGCCGCCGCCCTGCTCGCCCTCATAACCCCGGAACGCCGCGACGACCGCGCGCCCCCATAGCTGTGGCTGGTCACGGCCCAGGCTGCATGAGCCTGCACGGGAATCGGCACGCTTTCGCGCTGGCTCGGAATGATCGGCGCGCTGGCGGGCAGTAGGGGGCCTCAGCCGGGCCCCCGAGTGATCGTGCACGTGCGGGCTACCGGCGGGACCGTGCATGGTAGTCGGCGCAGGGAGGAAGGCCCATGGGTGATGAGCTGTCTGTCACTATCCGCCGCGAGCGCGGCGTCGTGATCGCGGAGGTCACCGGAGACATGGACCTGTCCACCGCGGCCGGGCTCCGGGAACGCCTGTTCGGGCTGGCCGACAGCGGCCAGCCGCTGATCGTCGACCTTAACCGGATCACCTTCATCGACTCGGCCGGGCTCGGGGTCCTGGTCGGCGTGGCCCGCCGCGCCGACGAGCACGGCGGCAGCCTGCATGCGGTCTGCTCCCGG
>JAICUO010000430.1 GCA_025935815.1 Streptosporangiaceae bacterium | reverse complement strand
GACCGGAAGAACGACAGCAGCGCCTGGCGGACGTGCCCACCGCCGTAGTGGACGTCCAGGTCCATCAGCGAATGGGTGAAGGCCCGGATCCACTCCGCAGTCGCCACTCCCCGTTGCGGGCGAGGATCTCTCCCTGGCTGCCCGGCCATGCCTGCCCGGAGAACAAGAACCCCGTGATCAGCCCCGGCGTCGCCGCCGGCGTCCACCCGGCCTCCGCGACCGGGCCGTCGGCCAGGGTCCGCCACCGCCAGGCCGTCCAGTAGCGACACCGACCGGTCCACCTCCGGCAGCCAGCCCGGCCCCTCAGCCAGGCACCCCGCATCATCCCCTCCGTAACGGGACGCGGGCTCCTGGCCAGGCTGATCAGCGTCGCCGTCATGGCCGCTGACCTCGCTCACGAGCGCGGCGAAGCGAGCCTTTGCCTGCTCGCAGGCGCGTTCCAGGGTGCCCTCCAGGAGCTCCACGGTCCCCTGAGCGAGGACGCGGCCCGGCTTCTGGTGCCATCCCGCGACCGAGCGCACCGACACGCCCACGTGCACGGCGAACGCTAGGTTGGACAATGGTTTCGGCAGAGATTTCGATCATTTCTTGCCCCTCTCAACTGAAGGGCCGCGGGAGCCAGGAACGGGAGCCAACGTGGTCGGATGCCTCCAGACTCACCGCGACCCGCTCGGAGCGTTTTCGCTGGTGAGAGGCTCTCCGTTCGACTCCAGCCGACCTATCCGGGTGTCAGCGGTCGATCATTTGCTGCATATCGTCGGGGTAGCGGGCGCCGACCATGGTGATCTCTGCGGCCGCGGTGTTGATCGTGGCGAGGTCGCCGGGGGTGAGCTGGATTCGCAGGGCGCCGAGGTTTTCTTCCAGCCTCTCCAGGCGGCGAGTGCCGGGAATGGGGACGATCCACGGCCGCTGGGCGAGCAGCCAGGCCAGCGAGATCTGCGCGGGCGTGGCGCCCTTGTCCCTGGCGATGCCGGTGAGCAGGTCGACCAGCGCCTGGTTGGCCGTGCGGGCCTCTGCGGTGAAGCGGGGAAGGGCTGCGCGCATGTCTCCTTCGCCGAACTTGGTGGCCTGGTCGACGCGGCCGGTGAGGAAGCCCCGGCCGAGCGGGCTGAACGGCACCAGCCCGATGCCGAGTTCCTCTAGGGCTGCGAGGATCTCTTCTTCCGGCTCGCGCCAGAACAGGGAGTACTCACTTTGCAGTGCCGTGACCGGGAACACCGCGTGCGCGCGGCGGATGGTGCCCGCGCCCGCCTCGGACAGGCCCAGGTGCCGCACCTTGCCCGCCGCGACCAGGTCCGCGGCGGTGCCGGCGACGTCCTCGATCGGGACCTGCGGGTCCACGCGGTGCTGGTATAGCAGGTCAATCCGGTCGGTGCGCAGTCGTCGCAGCGACCCGTCCACCGCCTTCCGGATGTGGTCCGGGTGGCTGGACAGCCCGGTCTGGCGGCCCTGGTCGTCGAATGCGAACCCGAACTTGGTGGCGATGACGACCTGGTCGCGCACCGGGGCAAGTGCCTCGCCGACGAGTTCCTCGTTAAGGAACGGTCCGTAGACCTCGGCGGTATCGAAGAAGGTCACGCCCAGGTCGACCGCGGCCCGCAGCAGGTTCATCATCTGGCCGCGGTCGCCTGGGTTCGGGCCGTAGCTGTGGCTCATGCCCATGCAGCCGAACCCGAGGGCCGAGACCTCCAGCCCGCCGGAGCCGAGGATGCGCTTGTCCATGTCGTTCCTTCTCGTGCGCTGGTGATCAACGATACGGTCCCCTGGCACGCCGATGGTGGTCGTGAGGGCCTGTGATCCGAGGATGAGGATCGTCATGGCTGCCCGCTCGACACGAATGTGGCGATGGCGTCGGCTACCGCGGCCGGGTTGTCGACCGGGACCCACGTCTTGGCGCCGGGAACGGGGATCAGGGTGGCGCGGGGGAAGTCGGAGGCGAGCCGCCGGGCGCCGGTCATGGGGAAGAAGTCGCACGACTCGCCCCAGATCAGCAGGACCGGGCGGTCAAATCTCGGGATGGCCTGGGCTGCGTTGAGGAGCAGTTGCGGGCGGGCGCCGGCCTGGGCCGCGACGAGGTCGCCGGCCACGCGCGGGTCGCGCTGGATGGGGCCGAAGAAGGATTCTTCGCGCTGGTGGTCCAGTCCGCTCGCGGTGACGGTGGAGGCTGCCCGGCGCCGCAGGGCCGGCGACCGGAGCTGCAACCGGAGCAGTGCCTGGGTGAGCCGGGGTAGCGCGCGGCTCAGGGCCGCTGCCTTCTTGAGCTGGTCGGGCGGGAACTGGTCATAGTTTTCGCAGTTGGTCAGGACCAGGCGGCCCACCCGCGCGAGCGCCGGGTGATCGGTGGCCAGCGACAGCAGGAGCAGTCCGCCGGCCGTGTCGTTGGCGACCACCGTGGCGTCGTTCACGTCGAGCTCATCGAGGCAGTCGAGCAGGAGCCGGGCCAGCGAGATGGCCGACCGGTCCGCTCCTGGCGACAGGGGCCAGGAATGCGCTCCCAGCGGGAGGTCGATCGTGATGCAGTGGTAGCGGTCGGCCAAGGCGGTGACGACGTCACGCCACAGGTCGCCGTTCGCGAGGGCGCCGGCGAAGAAGACGAGGGCCGGTCCCTGGCCAAAGGACCGCCAGGCCAGCGGTCCGAGCCGGGTTTCGAGCGTTCCTGATGCCAGGAATGTGTCCATCATGGTTCCTTTCTTGCCGGTGCTGGCCCGCCAGGTGGGGTCACGGGCCGAGCTCGCGGATGAGCTGCCGGAAGGCGTGGTAGGCGGGCTTGGGGGTGTAGTCGTCGCGCATGATGCCGAACTGGTGGAACAGGCCTGGCTCGGAGCTGTCGGCGTCGCGCAGGCCGAACAGCATGTAGTGCGAGATGTTCAGTTCCTCCCGGAGGTGGTGCACGGCGCGGACGATGGCGTCGATCACCTCCGCCTGCCGGTCCGGGCTGCGGCGGGCGCCACTGAGGGGGTTGGTGCCGGTGGGCCAGCCGTTCTCGGTGACCCGGATCGGCACCGACGCCGGGATGCCCGCGGCGGCGAGGTCTCGCAGGCGCAGGTTCCGGAGGACCTCCTCGACTCGGCCGGGGATCGCGGTGAGCTCGACGGGGTCTTCGAAGACGTCGACGTAGAAGTTGTGCCCGACGAAGTCGACCGACTCCGTGAACGCGGGGCCGCCCGCGCCGGCCAGGTCGTCCCAGAAGCGCGGCAGCGCGGCGGGGCTGTGCGGCACCGAGCCGAAGCCCACGTCGATATCCAGGCCTCGCCGGCGGATCTCGTCCTTGGCGGCGATGACGCCGTGGACGAGGGCATCCAGGGTGTAGGACTTGGACCCGTCCATGAACGAAAGATTCGGCTCGTTGGTGATCTGCACCGACCGAAGGCAATCGCCGTACCGGCCGATGACCGTGCGGACCAGGCTCGCCCAGCGGTTCACGTCGAAGCCGGTGTCGCGCAGGCAGCCCAGCGTGACGTGGCCGAGCAGGCCCGCGTCACGGTACCGGTCCCCGAGGGCCAGGGCGGCATCCTGGCCGCCTGGCTCCATGTCCACCAGGTAGGTACGGGCCACCACGCGGTCGCCGAGGTCATCGAGGGCGGAGCGGACCCGGGGGTAGTCATCCGGCGGTCCGGCGGCCAGGCCGGCCGGGGTGCCGGCCACGCTGAGCGGGTAGATCCCGAACTCCAGCGCTGATGCGGTCATCTTTCCTCCTTTTCCGGATGGGGCTGGCCCGGTTCGCCGGGGCCTGCGCGGCGTACCGAGATAAGGCAGAGTCCAAGGTCACGGATCCTGGCCAGCAGGCCGTGCAGCGCCGCCTGGTCAAGCGGGCCGGTTATGGCCGTCTGGGTGCCGTCGCTGTCCACCCGGAGGTCGCCGAGCCAGTCCGCCCAGCGGGCGTCCAGGGCGCCCTCGACCCTGATCTCATAGCCAGCAGGTGACCCCGCGTCACTCATGGGCGTCCTTCTGAGCGCGCATGGGGGAAAATGGGTCGGTAAGCGAACCGCGGTGCAGGCATTGCCGTCCTCCTGCCGAAGGGCACGTAGAGACATCAACGGAATGGTAGGAGCGGCGCGCCGCCCGGGGCGTCACCCGAACGTGCCCAGGAAGGTGGAATCTTGCCGAAGGGACAACCGGCACGAACGTGCCTGGCCACGCAGCCGCCAGGGGCTGCCGTCCCCGGGCCCGACGTCCTGCTCGCCACCAAGCTGCACCTTCCGCGCCCGCAGGCCGGCCTGGTATCCCGGCCCCGCCTGGCCCAAGCGCTGAGCGAGGGAAGCGCGGGCGCGCTCATCGTGGTGGCCGCGCCGGCCGGGTCCGGCAAGACCGTCCTGCTCGCCGACTGGATCCGGCGGGAAGGCAAGCCGGCGGCGTGGCTGTCGCTCGACCCCGCCGACAACGACCCGGCCCGGTTCTGGCGGCACGCCGCCGCCGCGCTGGAGCGGGTGCGCCCGGGAATAGCCGCGCGGCTCGTTCCCATGCTCGGGCCGCCGGCGCCGCGTGACCTCACCGGGCTGGTGGCAGCCCTGGTCAACGAGCTGGCCACCCAGCCCGGCGAGGATGAGATCGTGATGGTGCTCGATGACTACCACCTGATCAGCTCCGAACCGGTGCACCGGACACTGGCGTTCTTGCTGGAGCACCGGCCGCCGGGCCTGTGCCTGGCAATGGCTACCCGCGCGGACCCGCCGCTCCCGCTGGCGCGGCTGCGGGCGCGGGGCGAGCTCACCGAGGTGCGCGCCGCGCAGTTGCGGTTCACCGCCGGCGAGGCCGCGGTCCTGCTGCGCCACGCCACTGATACTGGCCTGCCGCCCGCTGTCGTGGCGGCGCTGACGAAACGCACGGAGGGGTGGGCGGCCGGCCTGCACCTGGCCGCCTTGTCGCTGCGCGGGCACCCGGACGCCGCCAGCTTCGCCGCGGCGTTCAGCGGCAGCCACCGCTATGTCCTGGATTACCTGGCCGAAGAGGTACTCGACCAGCAGCCCGGTCATGTGCGGGCGTTCCTGCTGGAAACCTCGGTCCTCGGCCGGCTGTCCGGTGAGCTGTGCGAGGCGCTGACCGGCCGGGTCGACAGCCAGGCGATGCTGGAGGCCCTGGAGCGAGCCGGCCTTTTCCTGATGCCGTTGGATGACACGCGTGCCTGGTGGCGCTACCACCAGCTATTCGCCGACCTGCTGAGCGCCCGGCTACAGCAAGAACAGCCAGGCAAACTGCCAGGGCTGCACCGCCGCGCGGGTGCCTGGTGCGAGACTCACCAGCTAGTCGATGAGGCCATCCGCCACGCCTTCGCCGCCGGCGACGCCGGCTGGGCCGCCCGGCTGATCGAGCGGCACTTCGACGCCCAGTTGCGGCGGGGGGCGACAGTCGACCGGTGGATGGCAGCCCTCCCGGAAGACCTGCTACGTTCCCGGCCCCGGCTTCGCCTGATCCAGGCGGTCTCGGCGGTCGTGGCCGGGCGCGTGGACGAGGCCGGGCCGCTGCTGACCGCCGCCGAGCGCGCCCTGGAGGCTGGCGGTGATGAGGCCGTCGAGCCGTCGATCGGGCGGGCGGCCAGCCGCGTGGCGAACGTGCCCGCGTCGGTCGCGCTGGTGCGCGCCGAGCTCGCGCGGCGGCACGGGGACGCCGCCGCGCTGGGCACCTTCGCACGGCAGGCGCGGGCGCGGCTGTCGGCGGACGACCACGCGATGCGCATGCAAGTCGACTGGGACCTGGCCGTGGCCGACTGGCTGCGCGGGCGGCTGGTGCAGGCCGAGGCGGCACTGACGGGGCTCATCGGCGAGCAGCGGGCTGCGGGCGAGTCCTACCTTGCCGTGCGCGCTGCCTGCGACCTGGGCCAGGTCCGGCAGGCCCGGGGCCACCTGGGCGCGGCGCTGAACGCCTACGAGCAGGCATTGCAGATCGCCACCGAGGCCGGGCCGCCGCCGCCGGCCGGCGGCATGGCCCTGCTGGGCATGGCAGAAGTGCACTATCAGCAAGACGACCTGGACGCCGCCGCGCAGCGGGCCGCCGAAGGCATCGCCTTGTGCCGGCAGCTCGCCTATACCCAGCCGCTCGCCGCCGGCCTTGCCACCCTGGCGTGGATCCGGCAGGCCCAAGGCGACCGGCCCGGTGCCCGGGAGGCAATGGCTGAGGCCGGGCAGATCGCGCGCGCCCCGGGCGCGGGCGGCCCGCTCAACCCGGTCCCGGCGCAGCGGGCGCGCCTCCTGCTGGCCCACGGCGACATCGACGCCGCGGCCCGCTGGGCGGACGAAGCGGGCGTAAGCGCCGACGACGAGCCCAGTTACGCCGCCGAGCCCGAGCACCTGCTGCTCGCCCGGCTGCTGCTCGCTCGGCATCGCCCCCGGGAGGCGCTTGCCATGCTCACGCGCTGGCATGCCACCGCGGTCGCCGCCGACCGGACCGGCAGCGTCGTGCAGCTCGGTGCCCTGCTGGCGCTGGCGCGCGCGGCCAGCGGGGACTCCGACGGCGCGCTGGAGTCGCTGGCGGCGGCGCTGTCGCTCGCCTGCCCGCACGGTTATGTTCGCGTCTTCGCTGACGAGGGAGCGCCGATGGCCGCCTTGGCCGGACAGCTGGCCCAAGCCCAGCAGGCCCGGCCGGGCGCCCCCGGCCGCGTCCCGCGGGACTGCCTGTCCCCGGTCCTGGCAGCGCTGCGACGCAGCCCCGTCGCACCGCCCGTCCCCGCACCCGCCCGCGCTGGTGCCCGCGGACCCATCGAGCCGCTGACCGCGCGGGAGCTGGAGGTGCTGCGGCTCCTCGCCGCCGGCCGGTCGAATCAGCTCATCGCCGGCGAACTCGTGGTAACCCTGGACACCGTCAAGAAGCACGTCAG
>JAICUO010000213.1 GCA_025935815.1 Streptosporangiaceae bacterium | reverse complement strand
TACCTGATGCGCGACGGTGACGTCGTGGAGTTCCGCCACAGTTAACCGTCACCTTTGCGAGCTTTTTGCTGTACAGAGACCATGCGCGCTCCCGCGCGGTCCCGGCCCGGCAGGTCATCCCGTCACCGTCGGCCCGCCCACCGGGGAGCGGGGCCAGTGTCACGGGTCAGGGTGGAGCGCCCACGGCAGTGACTGCATCTTAGATCGAAGGTCTAGCGGTTCAGCCCCCGAAGGGCTACCATCTAGCGATAAGAAAGCGGCGCTCGGAAATTGCTCGAAGCGACAACGTAGTCGGTGGGCCGTCGAGTTTCCCCCTGTGCAGGCTCTTGACCTCGGCATATGCACTTGGTGGAGGATCTGTCATGTCCGGCGTTGTAATCGCTTCGATCATCCCTCTTGTCTTCCTGGGCATCTTCCTGGTGATCGGGCTTGTGGCGATCTTCCGTGCCCGCTAAAGGATGTCCCAAAGGTTGCCTGCGCTCTAGACAGTTGGCTGCGGTGCTAGCCCCTTCGCTGCCCGGCGCGCTGCGACGGGACTGGCCGTCAGGACGCACGCCCGTCGCGCGTGCGTCGGGCATGGCAATGCGCAGCGCTGCCGTCTTGATCCAGTACGGCTCAACTCGGCCAACAGGTGCCACAGGTGCCACGTGCTGCCACACGTGCCCACGCGTTGTTGCGCTCTTGCGATCCATGTAAATACATGAAAGTCGCGTAGTGCGATAGCGCGCTACAACGCGAGAAATCGCGGAAATACGGCGGAGAAAATTATTTGAAGCTTCTTGTATCGCATCCAGGCTTTAAAATATTCTGCAATCGAAACAGGCTGAATAATGCTCCTCTTTGTGCTTAGCCTTATATTTGCAGTTCCCTTGGCGATTCTCGCCAATATCGTCACTCCTCGTGTTCTGTCCGCATGGTCGCGGCGGAATGCGGGCCAGAGGAATCGGCACCTGGAAAACCTCCGCTTGGAAATTGCCGATGTCAAACGCTATCACGACGGCCCGAGCGCTGAATTTATCGCATACATCTTTCGCAGAGTGATATATCTCTTGGCTCAGTTCACGCTAGTCATCCTAGTGAACAGCGCTGCCTTCGCGGAGATCATCTCGCTGCAGATCACGGACGCCGCATCTCTCTCCAGCCTCCAGGCCGTGGCCGCTACGGCAATGGCGGCAGCCGGGGTAGCCCTCGTTATTCTGATCGTCAGCCAAGCATTTGAGACGCGAAGGTTTCTTCGAAAAATCCACGACTATCACACATACATTGAGAGTGCAGAGAAAGAGGTGGCCGAGCTCGAAGCGCGACTGAAAGACCGCTAGATTCACTTAATACTGCCCATGAGGAACTATCCGCTGCGGGCAGCCGCGATCCGGAGTGCCCCACGCGGAAGAGCGAGGAAGCCCGGTGCCATGGCGCCAGTTCCTCCGACGCCGATCCACCACTCTTGGGGCTGGCCTGTGCCCGCCACGTTGCCCACCCTTACTCTTGGGGCCATCGTACGCTCACGTCGCATTTGGCCCGAACGGCTGGAGGGCGCGGCGGACGGGCGGCGTCGCAAAATGCGCGGAATATCCGATTCACTCGCCGGGCGGCAGCCCCATGAGTCCCGGCCCGCCGCGAGTGCCGTTAGTTATGCCGCGTATCGCGGCATAACTCACGGCACTCGCGATGATCATGACGCGAGCGGCCGTCCCGCGACGTCACCGTGGCCCCGGATGCCCCCGCAGCATCGCCAGCAACAGATCGCCACGCGCTGTTGTCGTACTAGGGCGGTGAAGGCACGCTTGAGCAATTCCGGGACGCGCTGCGGTTCACGGTCGCGGGCAATGACCTCGGTGACTTGGGATTCGAGATATTCGCTGGCTAGGTAGGAGCGGAGGGCCGCGGTGCCGTGGCGGCTGATGATGGTGAGCGTCCGGCCGGATTCGCGGCAGGCGGTCGCGGCCTCGTGCAGGTAGGCGGCTGCGGTGGCGGTCGGTGCCGCGCTGGCTTCCTCGTCGGCAATCAGGGTTTCGGCGTGGGCTATTGCCGAGGGTGACGCTGGCGTCCAGGCGCCAGGCGTGCCGGTTCTTCCCTCTTCTTCGCCGAGGAACCCGATGCCGGGGGTCTCGTTCTTCAGGTGCGCGCGGATGGCGCGCTCGACGGCCAAGTCGACGTCGGAGACCAGGCCGCGGTCGGATTTCTCGGTCAGCGTGCTCAGGGGCTGGGTGCGGATGATCTCGCTGACGGTATCGATCGCCCGGAACGCGACCGGCAGGGGCGATCCGGGATCAGCCGTCATAGCTGCCTGCTCCGTTCCTCAAGTGGCTCATACACCTGCTCGAATACGTCCGTAGAGGGCCAGGCGGATGCGGTCGCGCTCACCTCCCAACGGGAGGACCGCCTACGTGAAGAGCCCGGAGGGGGTGATCCCGATCAACACCGCCACCAACACGGCCGGCCAGCTGATCAAGATCAGCTCTCCCGAAGACGCCGTATGGCCGATGGAGACGCTCACCCTCAGCACGCCGGGGGAAGACCGTCTACGTCATCAGCCAGAACCGGGGCGGGTGACGCCGATCAGCACCGCGACCAACAAGGTCGGCCAGCCGATCAAGGTCGGGAAGTACCCCTTCGCCCTGGCGGTTACGCCGAACGGGAAGGTCGTCGAGGTCATCGACCACAGCTTGAACACGGTGACGCCGATCAGCACCGTCACCAACAAGGCCGGCCAGCCGATCGGCGTCGGCACCTACCCGTCTCCATAGCGAGCGCGCGGTAAGACGCCGTCCCCGAAGCGATGCCATCGTTGTCGAGGTCCATCTCTTAGGTGTAGTATCAGCGCGCTTTCTATCCTTCCCACGAAGACCATTCGCCAACGTAGTCCCACGGTTATCACCGTGTACCACCCGCCTTCGCACCTACGCGTGACGCGCATCCGGCGGCGCGGCCACGTCAACCCTTGTGAAACCAGGCAGGGAGCGAATCGGGCACCTATGATTCCACCCATATGTATCTGAGGGGTGGGGGCGCGGGTCTTGTACTCATGCGGCTGTCTCGGAGCGCGCTCGTGCCCCGGTTCTCGGCGGTGTAGTGCAGACAGGTGAGGCTGACCTGACGCCGCCCGTGGAAACGGGCCCGGTCCCAGTTGTGGCGCCGCGGCTCGCGGTCGGCATTGCTCGCGGGGCAGCGCTGATCGCCGGGTTGACGTTGGCCTCCAGGGTCTTGGGCCTGGGCCGTACGCTGGTGTTCTCGCAGACCGTAGGCTCGGACTGCCTAGGCACGGTGTACGTGACCGCGTACCAGATCCCCAACCTGATCTCCGAGCTCGTACTCGCCGGCGCGCTGACGAACGCGATGGTGCCGGTGCTCGCCAGGTCTGCCGAGGTCGCGCACGCCGATTCGGAGGCCAAGGCTCGCGTGGCGCAAATCTCCTCGGCGATGCTGACCTGGACGATCTTGCTGCTGGTGCCCGTGGCGATCGGGATCGGGATCGCCGCCGAGCCCATAGCGACCCTGCTGAACCCGTCCAACGGGAACTCGCACTGCGTGCGCGCGGACATGGTGAGCGCGACCTCCGGGATGCTCGAGGTCTTCGCGCCGCAGATCGTGCTGTACGGGCTGTCGGTCGTGATGTTCGGGATGCTCCAGGCATACCGGCGATTCACCGGGCCAGCGCTGGCGCCGATCGTGGCGTCCCTCGTGCTGATCACCTCCTACCTGGTGTTCGTGCCGCTGAACGGGGGAGCGGCGCTGTCTCGTTCTCCCGTGGTCGCGGTGCTGGTGCTTTCGGTTGGCGCCACGCTGAACGTCGCCGCCCTGGTGGCGGTCGGCGTCTGGCCGGTGCGACGGCTGGGGCTGCGGATACGGCCGACGCTGCGGTTCCCGTCCGGGCTGGCCAAGCTCGTCTCGGGGCTGGCGCTGGTCGGCATCTTGGAGTTCATCGCCAACGACCTGGCCGCCGTGGTGAACATCGTGCTGGCCAACGGGCACGGGAAGACCGGCGCGCTGGTCGTGTTCAACTACGCGAACCTCGTCTTCGGCGCGGTGACCGCGGTGCTGACGCTGTCGATCACCACATCGGCGTTCCCCGTCCTGTCCGCCCGGGATGGGGATGCATTCGACCGGACCTGCGCGGGGTCGACGCGAGCGGTGCTGCTGATGTCGTGGCTCGGCACGGCGATCGTGGCGACGGTCGCGATCCCGGCGGCGCACATCATGGTCGGGTCGGATCAGGTCAACCAGCTCATCGGGGGATTCGCGGCGTTCGCGCCCGGGATCGCGGGAACCGCGCTGATCACGAACCTGTCCCGGGTGATGTTCGCGCTGGGACGGTTGCGCGTGGCGGGCCTCGCGCTGACCGGGAACTGGCTGGTGACGATACTGGCGGCCTTCGTGCTGACCCAGTTTGTCCCCCCGGGGTGGGAGGTCGCGGCGCTGGCGGCGGGCAACACGATAGGGCAGACCGTGGTGGCGATCCCGCTGGTCATCGCCACGCGGCGGATCCGGGGGCCGGCCGCCGTGCACGGGGTCGGGCACGCGGCCATCGCCGGGCTGATAGCGTCCGCCTTCGCCTGCGCGGCGGGCGTGGCGATCACGATCGGCATTCCCGACAGCGGGAAGCTGATGGACGTTGTTTCCGCGATCGTCGCTACCCTGGGCGCGATCGCCGCCTACGGCATCGTGGCGTTCCTGCTTGACCGCGGCGACCTGCGCGCGATCACCGTCCAGGCGATAGCGAGGCTGTCCGGGAGAAAGCCCGGCTCTCCGCGCGGCAAGCACCACGCGGGTCGCTGAGAGTTCGCCAGCCCCAAATCATGATTGCGAAACAGTAACAGCCATCCCGAGGGCGACTACTTCGTTCAGTCACAGTCCGGCTGCTATCCGCGTACGGTGAGTCACTAAGGGTGAATTTACGGTCGGCGGGCTGGAAGGGACACTTGATGCCATAGTGCCGGCAGAGACGGGGCACTTGTCCGGGAGCGGTGGATCGGCGCCGATTACGGAGAGTATTGAGGGGCTTGAGTAGGCTGAGGCGGGTCCGGGGCTGCTACCTCAGCTGATGGAGATTTTCTCGTTTTGCCTCGAACCGGAGGCGCGCCAGTTGCGTATCTGTATGTGACGAGTTACCGTCAGCAAGCAGGTCCTCGCCGTCGCGGGCCGGTGCTTGAGACCGATGAGACTGGAGAGAACTGCGGTATGGACAAGCGCGGTTTGTTCGGTTCCAATGCGGCCCGGGCGGCGACTTTATGCCGCACAATGGAGCACGGGACCGGCAGGGATCGCGCGGGTGCCCGACTACCCCCAGTGGGCGCCCGCCGCGAACGCGGGTGGAGGTGTGATGGTGCGCAGGAACGGCGTTGCTAGCGCCGATAGCGGAACGGAGTCAACCATGTACGGTGAAGTGTCACCGTCATGGCCTGGCACCGACCGCCCGGCGCCGGTCGCCAAGGCACCGTGGAGCGGCAGTGGCGGCCGGTGGACGGTCTGGCCGATGCGCATCATTCTGTGGGCGGCCATCCTGGTGATCGGGTACCGCGGCATCATGGCGATCGCGCTGAACGAGAAGCCAGCGAGCAGTAGTGGCGCCGCCACCACCGCGGGCGCCCCGACGACGCAGTTCCCCGTGGCGCTGGCCGAGGGGTTCGCCATGCAGTTCGGCCGCGTGTACCTGACCTATAACCCGGCGGACGCGGGCACGCGCCAGCAGCAGCTGCGCGCCTATGTCGCGTCGAATGTCGCCCAGGCGAACCCGCAATTTGGCATGAGCGGCCAGGCCGTAATGCAGGTCAGCTGGGAATCGGTCGTGGGCATTAACGTGCATAACGCCAATAGCGCGGTCGTGACCCTGCTCGCCACCGTTAACGACCGTTTGATGGAGTTCGGCGTGCCGATCTACTACGCCGGCGGCGCCATCGTGGTCTCCGGCCTGCCGTCCCTGCTCCCCAC
Organism: Streptosporangiaceae bacterium; assembly: GCA_025935815.1. Taxonomy (GTDB): domain Bacteria; phylum Actinomycetota; class Actinomycetes; order Streptosporangiales; family Streptosporangiaceae; genus Trebonia. Next base: position 5,657 of record JAICUO010000213.1, on the reverse strand, counting down.
GCCTGCGTTGGCCCAGCCCCCGCAGCCCTCGCCGGTCCAGCAGGACGCGGCGGCCGCCAATCAGCTGCAGACCCAGCTGCCAGAGTTCTTCGCCGCGTACGCGAACGGGAACCCGACGATGCTGAACCGGTTCCTCGCCCCCGGCGCGTCGCTGACCGGGCTCGGCAACGCGGTCCAGTTCAAGGACATCGCGGCCGGCAGCCTGCACGTCCCGCAGCAAAGCGGCGCGACACGAAATATTACGGTCACGGTGGACTGGCTGCTCACCGGGCAGAACGGCGGCTTCGCCGCGACTTATGACATGACGGTCGTCGATCAGCAAGGCGGAAGATGGTATGTAGAGGAGATCCGAGCATCCACGCAGCCGTTGGGGACCGCGCCGTGAACCGGTAGGACACCAGTGCCCTGCCAAGCCAACAGATGATGCCCCCCGGAAGGGATTATTGGATATGCATCTCCAGCACCTAGCCGCTACTGCCGTCGGAGCAGCTCCACAGGCAGCGATCAGCACCCAAGGCCTCGTGACCTACCTGCAAGGCCTGTTCGGCCCGCTATTCCTCGGGATCGTGGGCATCGTGGCGCTCTTCTTCCTTTTCACCAAGGAAATCACGAAGTTCGTCCAGTTCATTGTCCTCGCCGTCGCGATCGCCGTGGTCTTCTACACGCCAAGCATCGTGCAGACGCTAGCCACCGGCATCGCGAACGCGCTCGGGGTCCACTAGTTAGTTACTAGCCGAGGAGCGCTCTCAAGTGGACCTGCCCACTTATACGAACATCTGGCGAATCGAAAAGCGGCTCTACAAGCTGTATGACTTCCGGCTTCCGGCACCGCTGCCGATTAACTGGATTGCCGTATTTACCGGGATTACGGTCCCTTATATCCTCCTTCTGGTGGCTATCGGCCTGCCGTTCAACCACACGCTCGTATGGCTGTATGTCCTGCCGCCCGGCCTGCTTACCTGGCTAACCACCCGACCTGTAATCGAAGGCAAGCGGCTGCCGGAACTGCTGGAATCCCAGATCCGCTACCTCACCGAGCCGCGGTCGTGGTGCCGCATGGCGCCGACCACGGAAAAGGACCAGATAGTGCTGACCGCGCGGGTCTGGCACAGCCACCGCCGGCCTCGTCAGCGCGCCGTCAGCCTGGTCACCGTGCTGGAACGTGGTTCACTCGCCAAGCGCAAGCCAGCCGTTCCTGTCCGGCCCGCCCGCGTCCCGGTCGCTGCCACCCAGCGAGCCGCTGCCCGGGAAGCCGTCCGCCAGGGCACTGGTTTCCAAGGCACTGGTTTCCAGGGCACTGCTTACCAGGGTGCCGCCTTCCAGCGCGGGGTCGCGCGGGGCGTGGCGGCCGGGGTCGCCGGCGGATCCGCCGCGACTGGCCTGGCCACCGGGGGAGCGGACAGTGATGCAGCGACGAACGGGACCGCCAAGCGCGTCCGGTTGCGCGGGCGCGCGTCGGGGGGCGCGGCCCAGGCTCCCGCCGAGGGCAGTGCGTCAAGGGGCAGTGCGTCAAGGGGCAGTGCGTCAAGGGGCAGTGCGTCAAGGGGCAGTGCGTCAAGGGGCGGTGCGTCAAGGGGCGGTGCGTGGAAGGGCGGCGTGGGCAAGCGCCTCGCCGGCCCGGTCATGCCCGCTCCGCCCCTGCCCGCCAGTGAGCCACTCCACCCCAAGCGGCGGCAGGCCGGGCCGGACAACCCGCCCGTCGGCGCGCTGCCATTTGGCTCGGTCGCCGCGCCGGTGCTCGCCACCCAGCCCGAGCACGCCACCCCCGCCGTGGTCCCGGTGCTCGCGGGCGGTGCCGCGAGCCCCGTCGCCGGGGTCAACGCCTCGGCCGGCTCCACGCTGGCGGGCTCCGCGGCCACCAGTGCCGTCCGCGCGATGCCCACGGGACCGGATGAGCAAGTTCGGGCGCGGGGCGTAGCCGCCGCCGGCCCCTCCGGCAGCTCGGGGAAGAATGCCAGGCCGCGCATCGAGGTGGCCCACAACGGGCCCGCGCACCGCCCGGTGCCCTCACGGCAGCCCGCGGACCCGGGTCGGGCGTGGCCATCGGTTGGCTATTCCGGAGCCATATCCACTCCCACGCCATCGACGGCCCCCGCGCCATCGGCGCCGCTCGAGGCACCGGTGGCCTCCCCCTCATCGGCGATACCCGCGTCGGGGACTCCGGCCTCCGCCCCGGTCATTCCCCTGCCGTCGGCTGCGCCCGTTCAGTCGTCCGCGTCCGCGCAGCCGCCGGTCACCGAGCGCCCTCCCGTGACCCCGCCAGCCGACCGAAGCGCCGCCCGCCAGGAGCTTTTCACCCTGCTGGCGAACACTGCCGCGGGCAGTGCTCCTGCCGCCAGTGCCCCCGTTCCCGTGGTCACTCCGCAGATCTCTGAGCCTCCCGCACTTTCCGAACTGCCCGCGTCTACCGCCGCCACTCCGGCTCCGGCTGATATTTCCGACTATCAGCCACCGCGCGAGCCTGAGCCGCCGCGCGACACCGAACCCCAGCGCGAGCACGAGCGACCGCGCCCGCCTGAACCCCAGGGTGACACCGAACCCCAGCGCGAGCGTTCCCTCCCGTCGATCGAGCGGGCGTTGTCCGGGCCGTTCCGCGACCGGAACCTGAACTGGCACACCAAGGTCAAGATCGTCACGGGTACCGGGCAAGGCCCGGGGTCGCGCGACCAAGAGGCACTTGACCGCGCCCGCGCCCGGCTCCCGCTCAAGGAGCCCAAGCGCATCCTCGTCCTGGGCTGCACCAGTGGCGCCGGCCAGACCGTGACCGCGCTCATGACCGGCCACATCCTGGCTAGCCTGCGCGAGGAGCCAGTCGCCGCGGTGGACCTGCACGACGGAACGCTGGCCCGTTACGCCGCGCCCGCCGCCTGGCTCCGGGAAGTCCTCGACGGCGCCCAGCCGCAGGCGCAGCCGCCGGCCCACCCTGATGGCCTGCCGCCCAAGGCGCGGGCCGATCGTCACCGCGGCGGCGACTTGCCCCGGCTAGACGTCATCGCCAGCGATGACCCGCTGCTCGACGGCGACGAGCGCCGCCTCGCCGACCAGCTGGGCCGCCATTACCCGCTGACGATCCTCGATCCCGGCGCGACCGGCCTGACCCGGCTGCTCAAGATCGCCGACCAGCTCGTCCTCGTCGCCCCGGCCAGCGTCGAGGCGGCCAGCGCGCTCGCCGACACGCGGGACTGGCTCGATGCCCACGGGTTCGGCGAGCTTGCCCTGCACTCAGTCACCCTCCTCAACGGGGTCAGCCGTCGCAGCCTGCCTGACGTGGAGGCCGCCGAGGCGGTCGCCCGGGGCCGGTGCCGTGCCATCGTCCGGGTGCCCTGGGATGACATGCTCCCGGTCGGCGTCACCGGCCCGTCCACGCTTCACCCGCAGACCAGGGTGGCCTACACGGCCCTGGCCGGGGTGCTCGTAGCCGGAATCGCCGCCGCTCCCATCCGGAGGTCCTGAGAATGAGCACTAAGTCCAAGAGCCGCGCCCGGCTGGGGGTCCGGTACTTCGACGACCGCATCCTGCTGACCGAGACGCACGCCTGGGCCTACTACCGCCTCCCTTCGGTGTCGTATGAGTTCTCCACGCCCGAAGAGCGGGAGACCCTCGCCACCAACATCACGGTCGCGCTCGCGGCTATCCGGATGCAGGACGCCGAGGTGCACCTGCGCATCGCGCACCGGCCCTACCCGGCTGTCGACTGGGCCACCGGCCTGGACGCCACCTCCGATGGCGGCCCCGGCTGGCGGGAGTACCTGGAGCAGGTCTACCAGCACGTGTGGGCCAAGGACTTCTGGTCCAAGGAGATCTACCTGGGCGTCCGGCTCGGCCAGCGTGGCATGGGCGTCCAACTGTCCGGCGGGGTCATCGCCAACTTCCTGAACTCCTACAAGACCACCGAGCGGGCGCTGGGCATTGAGGACGAGTCCGTCCCCGTCGGCGAGTTCAGCAAGTGGACCGAGATGGCCGAACGGCTGGGGCGGGCGCTCAACTCCGGCGCCCTCGCCGCCCGGCACGCCAGCTCCCGCGACATCGCCTGGCTGTTCCGGCACACGCTGATGGGATCACTGAACGACCCGCCGCCGTCGGCCGCGCGCCGGCGGACCTGGGGCGCGGGGGAGATCGAGCAGCTCTTCGAGGGGCAGGTGCACAACGGCCGCACCATGCTGCGCCTGGAGCACCCTGAGGGCGAGTCCTACGCGGCGTTGCTGTCGTTCGCCCGGTTTCCCGACCTCATGTCCTTCCCCGACGGCGAGCCCTGGCTGCACTACGCCGACTCGTTGCCGTTCCCGGTCGAGGTCAGCTCCCGGATGCGGTTCGTCTCCCCGGCCCGCGCCAGCAAGGACGTCGGCCGGCGCCTCGCGCACGCCCGCGACATGGACATGCACATCCGCGAGGCGGGCGCGGAGGCGCCGCTCGCGCTGGCCGAGCAGATCGCCACCGCGCGGCTGCTGGAGCACGGCATCACCAAGGACCGGCTGCCGTTCGTGTACGGCTGGCACCGGCTGATCGTGACCGCGCCCACCCGCGAGCTGTGCACCCGCCGGGTTGAGGCGGTCACCGAGCACTACCGCGACATCGCGATCGACATCGTCAACTCGACCGGCGACCAGTTCTCGCTGCTGTCGGAATCCCTTCCGGGGGAGAAGGTCCGGATCAGCTCCTATGTTCAGCGGCAGCCGCTGTACACGATCGCCGGCGGCATGCCGACGGCGACTGTCGAGCTCGGCGACCGGATCGCCGAGGGCGTGGGCTGGATCGGGCCGTACATCGGCGAGACGCTGGGCCGGGCTCGTTCGGTCGTCCACTTTGACCCGATGCTGGCGGCGGCCCGGAACCGGCCCACGGCGGTGGCCATCACCGGGGAGCCCGGCGGTGGCAAGACCACCCTGGCGATGCTGCTGATCTACCAGCTCGCGCTGCGCGGCGCGACGATCGCGTGCATCGACCCCAAGGGCGACGCCGAGCCGCTGGCGAACTACCTGTCCCGCACCGGGCGCAAGGCGCGCGTGCTGCCGCTCGGGTCGGCCGCGCCGGGGCTGCTCGACCCGTTCGCGTTCGGCGATGACCTGGCCGAGAAGCGGACGATGGCGACCGAGACGCTGCGGCTGCTGCTTCCCCGGATGAGCGAGGAGCGCGAGTCCGCCATGATCCAGGCGGTCGGCGCGGTTGCCAGCGGGCCCCGGCCCAGTCTCGGCAAGGTCGTGAAGTACCTGGAGGACGCCGATGACCCCGCCTGGAAGAACCTGGGCGCCGTCATGCGCTCGGTCTCGGAGATGCGCCTGGCCCGGCTGTGCTTCGCACCGTCGGGCGGGCAGCAGATCGATGTCGAGGGCTGGACCACCGTGTTCACCCTGGCCGGACTGACGCTGCCGGACACGACGATCAAGCGCGACGACTACTCCTACGAGCAGCGCCTTTCGGTGGCGCTGCTGTACCTGGTGTCGCAGTTCTCCCGGCGGCTGCTCAACAGCGTCGACCGGACCGCGCCGAAGGCGATCTTCCTCGATGAGGCGTGGGCGATCACCTCCACCCCCGAGGGTGCCAAGCTGGTGCCGGAGGTATCCCGGATGGGCCGCTCCAGGAACACGGCGCTCGTCCTCATTTCGCAGAACGCGGGCGACCTGCTGAACGAGCAGGTGACCAACTGCCTGAGCAGCGTC
>JAICUO010000999.1 GCA_025935815.1 Streptosporangiaceae bacterium | reverse complement strand
CGCGGACGCCGCCCGCGACCCGGTGGCCACCGATCTTATCATGGGCCATTCAGACCCTAGGCTTGGGTTTCGCAAGACGGTGGGTCTAACGTGGACATGCGTGTACGCTTGAGCGCCTGGTCATCTGCCGGTCGGCGACTACGCTTGCCGGCAGTGACTTCCGTTGCTCCACCCCCACGCCCGGAGTGTTCGCCATGGCCCGCCAAGCCCCTCGCATCGTCCTGTCCCCTTACGAGACGTTCGACCTCCGCCGCCTGGCCAACGCCCCCTCCACCCCGCAGGGGCTGGCCTTCCGCGCCCGCATCATCCTCGGCTGCGATTCCGGCCTGGAGCCCGGCGTCCCCCGCAACGACCACGTCGCCGCCGAACTGGGCTGCGACCCGGACACGGTCGCCAAGTGGCGCCGCCGCTTCCGGCGCCACCGCCTGGAGGGCCTTTCCGACCTCCCCCGCAGCGGCCGCCCGGCCGCTTTTTCCCCCTGAGGACCGTCATAAAGTCCTCACCCTGGCCACCACCAAGCCCCAAGACGTGGGCGTTCCGGCCTCGCATTGGTCACTGGATGACCTCGCCTACCACATCCTGCGCGACGCCCACTACCGCGACATGGCGCGCAGCACCATCCAACGCATCCTGGCCGAGGCCGACCTCAAGCCGCACCGCAGCCGCTACTGGCTGCATAGCGACGACCCCGACTTCGAGGCCAAGGCCCTGGACATCTGCCGGCTGTACCGGGACGCCCCCCGGCTGTACCAACAGGGCGAGTTGGTCCTGTGCGTCGATGAGAAGACGGGCATCCAGGCCCTGGAACGGCGGCACCCGACTAAGCCGGCGCGGCCGGGGCAGCCGGAGCGGAAGGAGTTCGAGTACCTCCGCCACGGCACGCGTTGCCTGCTGGCGACGCTGGTGGTGCCGACGGGGCAAGTGATCGGCAGCGTCACCGCGCACCGGGGGACGTGGGACTTCGTCCGCCACATCCGGGATGTGGTCGTGCAGTTCCCCCAGGTGCAGCGGTTCCACTGGGTCATGGACAACCTCAACACCCACTGGACGGAGAAGCTGTGCCAGTACCTGGGCAAGGAGTCGGGGGTGTGGGAGTCGCGGCCGAAGTTGCGGACGGGGGCGCAGCGGCGGGCGTTCCTGCAGGAGCCGTCGCACAAGCATGTGGTGCATTACACGCCCAAGCACGGGAGTTGGCTCAATCAGGTAGAGATCTGGTTCGGGGTGCTGACACGACGGTTGCTGCGACGGGGGGAGTTCCGCTCCGTGCAGGAGTTGGCCGAGCGCATCTTGGCGTTCATCGCGCACTATGACCAGCATCACGCGCACCCCTACGAGTGGACCTACACAGGCAAACCGCTGGTCAGCGGTGAGGCCAAGAGGAAGAAAAAACGGCTCCGCTATCGGCGAATGCAGCTTGTGAACATGAGGACACGTTAATCAAACGGTCTTGTGAAACCCAGGCCTAGTCCGGTTGAAAACCGGACCCACGGAGGGCGAGCAGCTCGACGAGCTGGGCGAGGACGTCCTCGCGGTCGGCGCCGTCGAGGGCCAGGGCGAGCTGGGCGACCAGCAGCCCGTACTTGATGCCGATGT
>JAICUO010000520.1 GCA_025935815.1 Streptosporangiaceae bacterium | reverse complement strand
GGGACTCGGCGGAGGTCGCGGAGGCGCTGGACCTGTGCCTGTCGTGCAAGGGCTGCTCGACCGACTGCCCGGCCGGGGTGGACATGGCCACCTATAAGGCCGAGGCGCTATACCAGCGCTACCGGGGACGAATACGGCCGGCGTCGCATTACTCGCTCGGCTGGCTGCCGCGGTGGGCGCGGCTCGCCGCGCGGGCGCCCCGGCTCGCGAACGCGGCGCTGGGCAATTCGCTCGCGGCGCGGCTCGCCAAGCGCCTGGGCGGAATCGACGAGCGGCGTGACCTGCCCAGGTTCGCGCAGCAGAGCTTCCGCCGCTGGTTCGCGGGCCACGTCGGCAACGCACAGTCCGACGGCACTACCGGGAAACCAGTGTTGCTTTGGGTCGACACTTTCACGAATGCCTTCGCGCCGCACGTGGGGCACGCCGCCGTTCAAGTACTGGAATCTGCCGGTTATTCAGTGTCTATTACGGAACGAACCACTTGCTGCGCGCTCACCTGGATCTCTACTGGGCAATTGGATGGGGCGCGCAAGCAGTTGCGTCGCGCAATCGACTCATTGGAACCCGCGCTGGAGGCGGGGATGCCGATAGTCGGGCTTGAGCCCTCGTGTACCGCGGCGCTGCGGGCGGACGCCGCCGAGCTCCTCCCCCACGACCCGCGTGCCGCGGCCTTGTCCGGCGCGGTGCGCACCCTGGCTGAGCTGCTGCGCGAGACTCCCGGCTGGACCCCGCCGGACCTGTCCGGCGTCGCCGGGGTGGCGCAGCCGCACTGTCACCACCGCGCGGCCGGCAGCTGGGCGGCGGACGCCGCGCTGCTGCGGTCCGCGGGGGCCTCCGTTACCGCGGTCGGCGGCTGCTGCGGCCTGGCGGGCAACTTCGGCGTCGAGCGCGGCCACTACGACGTCTCGGTCGCGGTCGCCGAGACGGCGCTGCTGCCAGCGGTGCGGGCCGCGGGCGCGGGCGCCACGGTCCTGGCCGACGGCTTCTCCTGCCGCACCCAGCTTGAGCAGCTGGCCAGGACGCCGGGCACCCACCTCGCCGAGCTGCTGTGCTTTCCGGTGGGGACACCCCAACCCCCCGGACCCCCCGACTAGGGTCCCGGAGCCCGATAGGGGCATAAAGCGGGCAAATGGTACATCCGTCCCGGCGGGGGCGTCGCAGTCCGGCATGTCGCGGTGAGACATCGGCAGAACCCAAGGACAATCCAGCGGAATTCCAAGACAATGGTGAGTCAGTTCACGTGTTGGGTTCACGCGTGCCGAATATTGCAGGAGTCGCCAGATGGGCACACCCAGCTCCAGCTCCGCCGGCGAGGGGCCGCCGCGCGTTCGGTCGATCCGTTCACACCTGATAGCGCGGCTGGCTGTGCCCGTCGGCGGCCTGGTGGTGTTGTGCGCGCTTGCCATAGGCGCGGCGCTCAGCGAAGCGATGAACTCGCCGTCCGGGACCGGCTCGGGATCAGCGCACCCGCGCGCGCTAGTCGAGGCCGGGATCTTGGCCGGGGCGGCGCTCGTGCTGGCGGTCTGCACGGTGTTGCTCGTCGCCGCCTTCGCCCGTCGGCTGTCTCATGATGTCCAGGGCCTGACCGAGGCCGCCCGCAAGCTCGCTGACGAGCAGCTTCCCCGCGCGGTGCGCGAGCTGCACAGCGGGCAGTTGCCAGAGCCGGGGACGGCCCAGTCACTGGGCGCGCGGCCGAAGACGGCGGAGATCGCCGCCGCCGTGGGCGCCATCACCAGCATCGAGCGCACCGCGATCGAGGCGGCCGCCGCCGAGGCCCGGCTCCGCGATGGCCTGCGGCAGATCTTGATGAGCCTGGGCCGCCGCAACCAGTCCCTGCTGCACCGGCAGCTGAAGATCATCGACCAGCTGGAGCAGCAGGCGGTCAGCCCCGGCGAGCTGGCCGACCTGTTCACGCTGGACCACCTCACCACGCGCATGCGCCGCCATGCCGAGTCGCTGACCATCTTGTCGGGCGCCTCGCCGGTCCGGTCCTGGAGCGGGCCGGTCGCGGCCATCGACGTTATCCGCGCCGCCGTCGCGGAGATCGAGGACTACAAGCGGGTCACCGTGGCCACTGAGGCCGAGGAGTCAGTGGCCGCCTCAGCGGTGACGGACATGATCCACCTGCTGGCCGAGCTGATCGAGAACGCGACCCTGTTCTCCCCGTCGGCCACGCGGGTCGAGGTCCGCGCCGAGCGGGTCGCCAACGGCTTCGCCATCGAGGTCGAGGACCGCGGGCTGGGGATCGCCGCCGAGCAGCTCAGGGAGATCAACTCCCGGCTAGCCAGCCCCCCGGACTTCGACCTGGCCGACGCCGACCGCCTGGGCCTGTTCGTCGCCGGCCGGCTGGCCGCCCGGCACGGCGTGCAGATCGAATTGATCCCGTCGGCTTACCGGGGGACCAAGGCGGTCGTCATCCTCCCAGAGAGCCTCATCACCACCGGGGCGGGGCATGCCGACAATGACTCGGTACTGCGCGGCGCGGCGCGGTTGAACATCGCCTCGCTCGAGGCATTGTCCCTGGTCGGAGCGATCGTGGCCCGGCCGAGCGCGTCAGCCGAGCCGATCTCCGCGGACGGGACGCCCCCGAGCACGCCGTCCAGGGGCGCCTTCGCGGTCAGTGCCCTGCTCGCGGATCCCGCCGCGCCGGGCGGGGTCAGCGGACTGGGCGCGCCCGGCGGGGTTGGCGGGCCCAGCGGGCCCAGCGGCCCGCGGCGGCGCTCCGTGGCACCTGATGAGCAGGTTCCCTTCGAGGGGCTGCCCAGGCGGGAAAGGCCCGCCATCCCGGCCGAGCAGGGCGCGGTCGCCCCGGCGGAGCAGGCCCCCTCACCGGCGGCCGGCGAGTGGAGCGACAGCGCGGTAACGCCCCCCGCGGGGTCGAACGGGGCGGGTGAGGAGCCCCGGCGGCTCCCGCGCCGCATGCGGCCGGGCAGCGCGGAGCAGCTGGCCAGCGGCAGTCCGGTCCGCATGCCAGGGGTAGCCCGGCCAGCGGAGGCGCCGGCGCCCGAGCGTGCCCGGAACCTCGCCGCCTCCGTGCAAAGCAGCTGGCAACGGAGCCGGGAAGCCGATGACACACCAGAAACCGATCTCGCGGTGCCGGACCTGGCACCCGATAGCGAGGAGAAGTAATGGACGGGGACGTCACGGGCGCGACCGACACGCGCGGCCTCGCCTGGCTGCTTGATGACCTGGCCTCACGCGTCGAGGACTTCCGCCGGGCCGTCTTGCTGTCCCGCGACGGGCTGCTGATCGCCTCGTCCGGGGACCTGACCCGCGAGGACGCGGAGCACTTGTCCGCGGTCGCGGCCGCGCTGCAGTCGCTGGCGGCCGGCACGGGAGAGCGATTCGACGCTGGCGGGGTCCGGCAGACGGTCATTGAGCTGGAGAAGGGACTGCTGTTCGTCACCGCCGCCGGCGAGGGCAGTTGCCTCGCCGCGCTGTGCCCGGCCAACGCGGACGCTGGGCTGGTCGCCTACGAGATGGCGATGCTAGTCAAGCGCGCCCGGCCGCACCTGGCCCAGCAGGCGAGGTTCCCGGCTACCGAGACGTCGGTGGGGTGATCGCGTGGCGTCCCAGGAGGGCTGGAAGCGCCGCGAGCCCGGGCCTGTCGTTCGCCCCTACGCGGTGACGGGCGGCCGGACCGAGCCTGCGGACGGCGAGGTGCTTGACCTGATCGCCGTCGTGGTCACCACGAGCAGGTCCGCTGGCGCGGGCAGCGAGCCAGCCCGCCGGACCCCCGAGCACCGCAAGATCATCAACCTGGCCCACCAGCCGACCACGGTGGCCGACATCGCCTCCGGCACCGGGTTGCCCGTCGGCGTCGTGCGCGTGCTGCTCGCTGACCTGATCATGCTGGGCGCGGTCAAGGTCGTGCGGCAGCGTCCGACCAGGGAGATGCCCAGCGACGACCTGCTGAGGGAGATACTCAATGGACTCCGCGCGCTCTAGCGCCGGCCGGCCCGGGCTGACCCCGCACAAGCTGCTGATCGCGGGCGGCTTCGCGGTCGGCAAGACCACGATGGTCGCCGCCATCAGCGAGGTCCGGCCGCTGCTCACCGAGGAGAAGCTGACCACCGCCAGCGTGGGCCACGACGACCTGCAGGGGGTGCCCGGCAAGACGACGACCACCGTCGCCCTTGACTACGGCCGCATCACCTTCGCCAACGAGCTGGTGCTGTACCTATTCGGCGTGCCAGGCCAGGAGCGCTTCTGGTTCATGTGGGACGAGCTGGCGTACGGCGCGCTCGGCGCCGTCGTTCTCGCTGACGTCCGCCGGCTCGATGACAGCTTCCCGTCGGTTAACTACTTCGAGACCCGCGGGCTGCCGTTCGTCATCGCGCTCAACTGCTTCGACGGCGCCCCGCGTTATGAGCCAGACGAAGTGCGCGACGCCCTCGACCTGGATTCCGCGGTGCCGGTGGTGCTGTGTGACGCGCGGGAGCGCGGATCGGTCAAGCAGGTTCTCATCACCTTGATCGAGCATGTGTCCGCGCAGCGGGCCCGAGCAGCGGTCGTCACCGCCCCCGCCGGGCGATAGGAGGTCGCGTCGTGCCTTCCCTGCCCCCGGTGCCCCCGCTGGCGGCCTGGTTCATCTCCCGGCCGGAAACGGGTCAGGCGGCCTCGGCGGCGCTAGTTCCCGGCGCGACGGTCGTGCTGGTCTCCGACCGCGGCTCAGGCGCGCGCGCCGGGGCTCCCGCCACGACCGAGCGGGTCGCCACGGGGGCGCGCGAGTGGCCCGACTCCTGCGGCAAGACCCAGCTGGCGATCTCCCTGGCGGCCAGCTTGCGCGAGTCCGGCGCCGTCGAACTGGTCATCTGGGTGACTGCCACCAGCCGGGCATCAGTGCTATCGGCTTACCTGGAGGCGGCGGCCGCCCTGAGCCTGCGGACGTCAGGGGACGGTGAGGCAGTCGCCGCGCGCCTGCTCGGCTGGCTGCAGGCGACGCGGACACCATGGCTGGTCGTCCTCGACGACGTGACGGAAGCGGCGGCCGTTAGCCGCCTCTGGCCGACCGGGCCGGCGGGCCGGGTACTGGCCACGACGACAAGCCCGGCCGCGGTCCCGCGCGGCCACGTAGCCTCCCCCGTCATCGTTGCGGTGGGAACGTACAGCCGCCGAGAGGCGCTCGCCTACCTAATGGGCCGGCTAGCCGCCGACCTCGATCAGCGCCAGGGCGCGGCGGACCTGGTGAACGAGCTTGGCGACGAGCCGCTTGCCCTGGTGCAGGCCAGTTCCGTTATCGCCACCTCGGAGCTCAGCTGCCGGGGATACCTGGACCATCTCACCGCGCGCCGCGAGATGGTCCGCTCCGCGGGCGGCGCCGCGTCTCCGGCCGCGCTGACGTGGGGGCTGTCGGTAGAGCACGCCGCCCTGCTAGCGGGGGACCTAGCCCACCCGCAGCTCACCTTCGCGTCGCTCCTGGACGGCACCGGGATCCCGGGCACGATATTCACCGCATCCGGCCGCGAGTACTCCGTCCCGGCGGCGGCGGTTTACGACGGGCTGGCCGCGCTGGCGGCTACGGGGCTGCTGTCGGTCGACATGACGCTGACCCCGCCGATGGTGCGGGTCAACTGGGTAGTGCAGGCGGCGATCAGGGCCGCCTGCCCCCCGGAGTCACTGAGCGGCATCTCGGTTGCCGCGGCGAACGCCATGCTCGCCGACT
>JAICUO010000258.1 GCA_025935815.1 Streptosporangiaceae bacterium | reverse complement strand
GATGCTGTGGACCTGCCGGATCGTCGCTGGCTTCATGGGTCGGCAGGCGTGCCGCTGGCACCCGGCCAGCGCACAGTCATGCCTGCGGCCAGGCCGCCACTGCCGCACGCCCGCCGCGTCAGGCTCATCGGGCGCTCCCGCAACAACCCCGGCGCGGCCCTGCCGGACGATGATCAGCCCCTCGTCGGCGAGCACGGTGAACGCGTGCTGCAGCGTGGACCGGCGAATGCCCTGCAACGCCTGCAGGTCACGGACGGACGGCAGCGGAGAGCCTGCCGGGAGCGAGCCGGACGTTATCGCCGCCCGCAGCTTGTCCGCGACCTGCTGCCAGGGCTGCCGCCGGTCATCCCGAGCGGGCCGGAGGTCGGGCACGTTGCGGTGCTCGGTGAACGGCTTGCCGTTGCAGGCCAGGTCGCCGCACTTCTTCAGCCGCGCGTACAGCATGTCCAGGATCGGACCGCGCACCTTGCGGACCTGCAGGTGCCCTAGGCCCGGCTTGATCGTGCGCCGGATGTACCCCTCGAAGGACTCCCGCGTCGACACGTCCCACTCAGCGACCTGCCCGTAGTGGTCCAGCAGCTGGCTGACGGTCGCCCCGGACTCCGGCTCCTTCCCGGCCAGCACCTGCTCCAGGAGCTTGCCCAGCGCGATCTGCGCGGCCACCTCGGTCTTGACCGTCTTGCGGAACCGGATGCGCTGCTTGGTAATCGGGTGGAGTCCGCCGTACACGTCAACCCGGAAAGACCCGCTCGGAAGTTGCTCAATGTGACCACTCGGGGTAGCCGCCATGCCTCAATAGTAGGCCGGAAACCGCCACTCGTCCCACGACACGTCCCACGTGCCCTACATGAAAAACGACCCGGGATCTTGGATCCCCAGGTCATCGCCTGTGGGGCGCCAGGGGATCGAACCCTGAACCAACGGATTAAAAGTCCGCTGCTCTGCCGGTTGAGCTAGCACCCCAGAGCGCCGCCCGGCTTGCGGTGCGACGCTCACTGGAAGCGTACCGACTCCTGTGGGGTTATGGCACTCCAGTATCGGGTGCGGCGACCCTGAGAGTGAGCTGTGAGGGGTCAGGGTTTAAACAGGGGCAATCCTGATGACAGGGTGCCGTGGTGTGGGCATGATCGACGGCATGAGCGAAAACAACAGCGGCGGGGGCCGCCGGCTCACTCGTCCCAAGGATGGGCGGATGGTGGCCGGGGTCTGCGCGGGGCTCGCTGCGTACTTCAAGGTGGACATCAACCTCGTTCGGCTCCTGTTCGGCGTGTTCACCGTCTTCTGGGGGCTGGGTGCCCTGGTGTACCTGATCGCCTGGGCCATCCTTCCCGAGGAAGGGGAAGGCACGTCGATCGTGGAGTCGTTCGTGGGCAAGTACCGCAAGTAGCTAGCCGCGCCGAGCGATCGAGATGGGGCCGGGCGGACGGAGAACGCCCGGAAACCGGTATCGTCTTGTAGGGCGTCGTTTTCGCGTGCCCATGGCAGTAGGCGGCTTGCCGCCGAGGGCCCCCATCGTCTAGTGGCCTAGGACACCGCCCTTTCAAGGCGGCGACACGGGTTCGAATCCCGTTGGGGGCACCGTGCAGACCCTTGCGGTATGGCTGTCGTGGCGCTTGACTGTGTGGTCACTGAGGCAAATAGGGCGACGCTCTCTGCTGTCCGGCTGACTGTGGCGATGGTGTCGCCGGTCAGGGTGACGCGTGTCCTGACCTGGTGGTGCTCGTGGTCGTAGGTCATCTCCGGTCGCAGCGCCTCGGGACGTAGCCGGGCTGGGGCGCGCACACGTAACGCGCACACGTAATAGGCCGGTGCGCGGAACGTCCTGCCGTTCATGCGCCTGCCGCACCCGGCGTGGACTAGGTAGCTGCGCAGCGGTGTCGGTGATGGCCTGCTCGATGGCCTTGACTTTGCTGGCGTGCTCGTCGCGGGCGGAACGAAAGTGGTCGGGTGATTCAGCAGCCCGCCCACGATGTAGTTGGACCCGGCCGAGGCCCAGGAACCCTGATCCCGACTTCACGACACTGTCCGGAAGCTTGGGCTATGCCCACAACCGTGCTGGCCGAAATTTGTGACCGGGCGACATAGTCGTGATCTGTCCGGAGCCTCATGCTAATGATCGTCGAAGATATGATTAGCCGCGGCAATCAAGTGATTGTGAAATCTGCGGCAAGAAGGGGAACCATGCGATTCAGGAACCTTGTCACGCCAGTGGCGATTTCCATTGTGGGATTGGCCGCCCCATTTATATTTACCACTCAGGCCCAGGCGGCCGGGACAAGGGAGACGCTAAACGCCGGCACGAACCTGTCCCTCTGCGTCAGCGACAACAACAATCCTCCAAGTCCTACCAATAAGCCAGTATTGGTTCTCGTGTCGTGCAATATCAACAACGGCTATGACTCGTTCTACGCCACGCCTTCTTCTTGGGGTACGGGCTGGTACTCCATCGTCAGCGAAGACCACACCCACAGCGGGTCGTACTGCATCACGGGCGAACCTACCAAGGGCGTTCAGATGTACCTGGAAGGCTGCAACGGCGGTAGCCTGCAGGCGTTCAAGAAATCCTGCCAGCCCGGCGGGACGGAACTGGTAAACGCGGCCGGGGCAGCAATGAATGATTACGGCGGTTTCGGGCAGGCCTTCGACAAGGTAGCCTCCTGGGCCTTCGAGCAATCTCCCCCCAAATCCCTGATTTTCGACGAATCGGCGCATGACATGGGTACCTGCTAGCCGTCAAGCGAACTAAAACGACCCCGGACTAAGCTCCGGGGTCGTTTCGCTGATAGCGGAGGCAGGATTTGGCTGGGGGAGACGTGCCGGTCAGCGTCCCTCGTCGCGGGGAAGGCTCCCTCGATCACGAGGCGGCCATCGGTAAAACAGCAGGTGGCGTCCGCACGGGTCTGCGTGTAATCCCGTTGGGCGCCAGAGCCAGCGCCAGCGCAGCCTCAGGAGCGCTTGACTACGGTCAGCAAGACGGCGGAGTTCACCTGGGCGGTCAGGCTGTGCGGGGCGTCCGGGATGAGCAGCAGGTCCCCGTCGCGGCCTTCCCAGGATTCGGTGCCCGCGGTCAGCGTGACCCGGCCGCGCAGCACGTACAGGGATGCCTCGCCGGGGCTGGCGTGCTCGGCCAGGGCGGCGTCCTTGGCCAGGGCGATGACGGTCTGGCGGAGCGCCTTCTCGTGGCCGCCGACCACGGTGTGGGCGGCGCGGGGGCCCTTAGCGGCGGCGCCGGATGCCCCGCCGGCGGTCACCTGGCTGATCAGCTCACGGGCGAGCGCGTCCAGGGATAGCTTCTGCATTTCATGGTCCTTTCAGTAAGGCACGACGCACGTCAGTAGGGCACGCCGATCTTGCGCCACCGGCGGCCGCTGGTGCCCGGCTCGGCGGGCGGCGACGCCCGGCGAGCCCGGTAGACGACATACGGCCGCCACAGGTACCAGACCGGCGCCGACCACGCGTGCACCAGGCGGCTGAACGGCCAGACCGCCCAGATCATCCACGCGGCGGTCGCGTGCACCTGGTAGATGAGCGGCGCGGAGGCGATCGCCCGGACGTCGGGTGAGAACGCGAACAGCCCCCGGAACCACGGCGCGACCGTTGTCCGGTAGTCGTAGCCGTGCCCGAGCAAGTTGACCCCGATGGTCGGCGCGATCCCGGTCAGGATCACGATGAGCAGCAAGATCAGCGCCACGTAGTCGATCGGGCTCGTCGTCGCGCGCACGCGCGGAACCAGCAGCCGCCGCCCGGCGAGGACCACTACCCCGCCGATGACGAGCACCGCGGCCAGGGTCCCGGCCCCTGCGGAGAACCACCGGTAGGCGGTCTCGGGTATCCCGATCGCGCGGGTCCACCGCTCCGGGATCAGCACCCCGATGACGTGACCGCCGATCGCCGCGAACGTGCCGTAGTGGAACAGCGGTGACCCCCATTTGAGCAGCTTGCGCTCCTGCAGTTGCGTCGAGCGGGAGGTCCAGCCGAACTGGTCGTAGCGCCACCGCCACACGTGCCCCACCACGAAGATCGCCAGGGCGATGTACGGCAGCACCACCCACCAGAACACCTGCCAGCCGCTCGCCCCGCTCACCGCGCCCCCTCCGGGTGTGCCGAACTCAGGTAGCCGGGCGGCGCGAAGGGCGCGGTCCCCGCCTCCAGCCCCACGTCCTCACCGGGCGGCCCGTCCCGCCACGCCCGGGCCACCACCGCCAGGTCGGACCGGCGCAGCGCCGGCAGGGCCGCGCCGACCGCGTCGACGACGTCCGCGTACGGTGTTCCCGCCGCGCGCAGCGCCCGCAGCAGGAGCTCCACGTCCGCCCGGTGGGTCCGCAGCAGCCGCTCCCCGCGCGGGTGCGCCGCCGCGAAGTCGAGCACCATCGGCAGGTAATCCGGCAGCTCGGACTCGGCGGGGACGAGGCCGGCCGCCCGGTAGGCCGCCTTGAACTCGACCATCGCCATCCCGCGCTTGCGGGTGTCCCCGTAGCGGTAGTAGGTGAGGTACAGCGCGCACCGGCGGCGCAGGTCAAAGGTCTCGACATAGTGCCGGGCCACGTCATCCGGTGAGGTGCCGCTCAGCCAGTCCAGCATTCTCCCCAACGGTTCCCGGGTGGCTCTGGGTCCCGCCCTGACTGCCGAGCGCAGCTCGCCAAGCCCGTCGAACAGCGCCAGGGTCGGGTACTGCAGCAGCACCGACGCGACCTTGTACGGGCTCACCGCCTCGCCCGTCATGCCCCGCTCCCCCCAGGGAACAGGTGCGGCGCTCGGCCGTGGCCGTCCCAGCCGAGCAGGTTGAAGCGCACCCGCCCGTCGCTGTCGGCGAAGGTCTGCCCGCCATCCGCGGTGATATGGAACGACTCGGCCGCGGCACCCGGCGCGTCGGCGTCCGGCCCGCCCGGCTGCGAACAGAACAGCTGCTCATGCTGGGCCTGCAGCAGCCCCGCGTCCTCGGCGTGGGCCGGCGGGATCACGTACCGGTCGGCGTACTTGGCGATTGCCAGCAGCCGGTACAGGTCTTCCAGGTCGGCCTCGCTCGTGCCCGACGGGCTGGCCGGCCCGCATCACGGTGCGGATCGCGGCCAGGACGCGCAGCACCCGCCGGACCTGCCCGGCGTCCCCGGCGGTGAACAGGTTCGCCAGGTACTCGGCGGGGATGCGCAGTGCCTCGATCGCGGCGAACACCGCGTCGGCGTCGTCCCCGTACGCGCCGGCTACGTCGGCGACCGGGGACAGCGGCGGGATGTACCAGACCATGGGCAGGGTCCGGTACTCCGGGTGCAGCGGGAGCGCGACCTGGTGGCGGGCGATGAGCGCGTACACCGGGGAGCGGCTGGCCGCGTCCAGCCAGTCGGCGGGGATGCCCTGCCGGGTGGCCACCGCCCGGACCTCCGGGTCATCGGGGTCCAGGAAGACGCCGAGCTGCGCCTGGTACAGGTCAGCCGGCTCGGGCGTGGCCGCGGCGGCGAGGACCTTGTCGGCGTCGTACAGCAGCAGCCCGAGGTAGCGCAGCCGCCCGACGCAGGTCTCCGAGCAGATCGTCGGCTGCCCGGCCTCGATCCGCGGGAAGCAGAACGTGCACTTCTCCGCCTTCCCGGACCTGTGGTTGAAGTACACCTTCTTGTACGGGCAACCCGACACGCACATTCGCCAGCCGCGGCACCGGTCCTGGTCAACCAGCACGATGCCGTCCTCGGCCCGCTTGTACATGGCGCCCGAGGGGCAGGACGCGACGCAGGACGGGTTGAGGCAGTGCTCGCAGATCCGGGGCAGGTAGAACATGAACGCCTGCTCGTAGGCGAGCCGCACCGCGTCCTGCAGGCCAGCGAGGTTGGGGTCGGCCTCGGCCCCGCCCGGTGCCCCGGCCAGGTTGTCCTCCCAGTTGGCGCCCCACCGGATCGGCATGTCCTTGCCGGTGAGCGCGGAGATCGCGTGCGCGGACGGGTTCGGCGTGCCGGCCGGCGCGTCGATCAGCGTCTGGTAGTCGTAGGTCCACGGGTCGCCGTAGTCGTCGATCGACGGCAGGTGCGGGTTCCAGAAGAGCGTGGCGAGCTTCTTCACCCGACCGCCGGCCTTCAGCGCCAGGCGGCCCTTGCGGTCCAGGGTCCAGCCGCCCTGCCATTGCTCCTGGTCCTCATACCGCTTGGGGTAGCCGACCCCGGGCTTGGTCTCGACGTTGTTGAAGTACACGTACTCGGTGCCGGGCCGGTTGGTCCACACCTGCTTGCAGGTGACCGAACAGGTGTGGCAGCCGATGCACTTGTCAAGGTTCATCACCATGGCGATCTGGGCCATGACTCTCATCGGGTCGCTCCGCTGCGGTGCACTAGAACTCCACCTCCTGGGATCGGCGCCGGATGACGGCGATCTCGTCGCGCTGGTTGCCGGTCGGGCCGTAGTAGTTGAACCCGTAGGAGAGCTGAGCGTAGCCGCCGATCAGGTGGGTCGGCTTGATCACCACGCGGGTGAGGGAGTTGTCGCCGCCGCCGTGCCACCCCGAGATCTCCGACTTCGGCGTCATCAGGTGCCGGTCCTTGGCGTGGTACATGTACACGGTGCCGCGCGGCATCCGGTGCGACACCACGGCCCGGCAGGCGACGACGCCGTTGCGGTTGAAGGCCTCGATCCAGTCGTTGTCGCCGACCCCGATGACCGCCGCGTCCTGCGGGGACATCCAGATGACGGGCCCGCCGCGGAACAACCGCAGCATGTGCAGGTTGTCCTGGTACTCCGAGTGGATGGACCACTTCGAGTGCGGCGTCAGGTACCGGACGGTCACCTCGGGCCGCCCGTCCTGCGCGAGCCCCTGCTCCCCGAGGTGACGCCGGTAGTCCAGCGGCGGCCGGTAGTTCGGCAGCGCCTCGCCGAGCTCGAGCATCCAGTCGTGGTCAACGAAGAAGTGCATCCGCCCGGTGAGGGTGTGCCACGGCTTCTTGCGCTCGACGTTGACGGTGAACGGGGAGTACCGGCGCCCGCCCGTCTCGCTGCCCGACCATTCGGGCGAGGTGATGACGGCGCGCGGCTGGACCTGGGTGTCGGCGAAGGTGATGTGATCGCCGGCTCGTTCGGCGGCCAGGTCGGCGAGGTCGGTCCCGGTGCGCTTTTCCAGCTCCCGCCAGGCCTGCAGGGCAACCTGGCCGTTGGTGGTGCCGGACAGGGCGAGGATCGCCTCGGCCAGGTGCACGTCCCTGGCCAGGGCCGGGCGGCCGGCGGCGATCCCGCCGCGCACCGTGCCGTTGGCGCGGCGCAGGTACTCGACCGCCTTGGCGGGCTTCCAGGTGATGCCCTTGACCGCGGTGCCCAGGGTCTCGGTCAGCGGCCCGAGGGCGGCCATCTTCGCGGCCACGGCGGGGTAGTCGCGCTCGACGGTGACCAGCTTGGGCATCGTGACGCCGGGGACCGGCTCACACTCCCCGGCCGCCCAGTCACGGACCACGCCGCCCGGCTGGGCGAGCTCGTCGGGGGTGTCGTGCATGAGCGGGACGGCCACGATGTCGGTCCGCTTACCCAGGTGGGTCGCGGCCAGCCGGGAGAAGTCCCCGGCGATCGCGGTGAACGCGTCGAAGTCGGTCCGGGTCTCCCACGGAGGGGCGATCGCCGGGTTGAACGAGTGCACGAACGGGTGCATGTCGGTCGAGGACAGGTCGTGCTTCTCATACCAGGTCGCGGCGGGCAGCACCACGTCCGCGTAGGTGCAGGTGGACGTCATCCGGAAGTCGATCGCGGCGAGCAGGTCCAGCTTCCCGCGCGGTGCCTCCGCCCGCCAGGTGACCTCCTGCGGCCGCAGCCCCTCCGGGGACTCGTCCGCGCGGACCGCGTCATCGGAGCCGACCAGGTGGCGCATGAAGTACTCCATGCCCTTGCCGGAGGAGCCGAGCAGGTTGGCGCGCCAGACGGTCAGCACCCGGGGCCAGTTAGCGGGGTCGTCGGGGTCGTCGGCGGCGAACCGCAGGTCGCCTGACCGCAGCTGCGAGACGATGTAGTCCGCCGCGCTCACCCCGGCTCGTTGCGACTCATCGGCCAGGTCCAGGGGGTTGCGGCCGAAGGCCGGATGCGACGGCGACCAGCCGAGGCGGGCGGCCGTGGCCACGCAGTCGGCGAAGCCCTTCCCGGTGAACCGGCCGGTCCCCAGCGGGCTGGCCAGCTCGGCGGGGCCGAACGCCTCATAACGCCACTGGTCGGTGTGCAGGTAGAAGAACGAGGTGCCGGCCATGTGCCGGGGCGGGCGCTGCCAGTCCTGGGCGAACGCGACCTGCTGGAAGCCGGTCAGCGGGCGGACCTTCTCCTGGCCGACGTAGTGCGCCCATCCGCCGCCGTTCACCCCCTGGCAGCCGGTCAGCATGATCAGCGTGTAGAACGCCCGGTAGATCTCATCGGAGTGGTACCAGTGGTTCGTGCCGGCCCCCATCGCGATCATCGACCGGCCCTTGGTCAGCTCGGCGGTGCGCGCGAACTCGCGGGCGACCCGGGCCGCGGCCGTCGCCGGGACGGTGGTGATGGCCTGCTGCCAGGCGGGGGTGCCGGGGCTGGCGGCGTCGTCATATCCAGCCGGCCACTCGCCCGGCAGGCCGTCCCTGGGCACCGCGTACTGGGCCATGAGCAGGTCGAAGACCGTGGTGACGAGGTGATCGCCGACGCGGATGGCGGGCACGCCGCGCCGGACCGAGCCGCCGCCTTCGGTGGGGCCAGCGTCGAAGCGCGGCAGGTCGACGGGAACCGCTTGCGTGTGGCGGCCATGGAGCGTGAGGACGGGGTCGACGCCGCCCAGGTCAAGGTTCCAGCGGCCCAGGCCAGCCTCGCCGTACCGGAAGCCGAGCGTGCCGTTCGGCGCCACCGGCGCGCCGGTGGCGGCGTCGAGGATCACCGGCTTGTGCTGCGCGTGCTCCGCCGCCGCGCCGTCGGACGCGCGGCCCAGGTCGGCGGCGGTGACGAACTTGCCCGGCCGGTAGCCGTCTCCGGCCGGGCCCGGGCGCAACGTGACCAGGAACGGGGCGTCGGTGTAGGTCTTGACGTAGTCGGTGAAGTAGGGCACCTGGCGGTCGCGGAAGAACTCCGTGAGGATCACGTGCCCCATCGCCATGGCGAGGGCGCCGTCGGTGCCGGGGGCGGCGGGCAGCCAGTCGTCGGCGAACTTGACGTGGTCGGCGTAGTCGGGGGAGACCACGACGACCTTCTGTCCCTTGTACCGGGCCTCGGTCATGAAGTGCGCGTCCGGCGTGCGGGTGACCGGCAGGTTGGTGCCCCACACGAGCAGGTAGGCGGCGTTCCACCAGTCCCCGGACTCTGGCACGTCGGTCTGGTCGCCGAACGCCTGCGGGGAGGCGATCGGCATGTCGGCGTACCAGTCGTAGAACGACAAGATGGTCCCGCCGATCAGCGACAGGAACCGGGTGCCGGCCGAGTAGGAGACCATCGACATGGCCGGGATCGGCGAGAAGCCGGCCACCCGGTCCGGGCCGTAGGCCTTGACCGTGTGCACGTGGGCGGCGGCGATCAGCTCGGTGACCTCTGGCCAGGTGGCGCGGACGAAGCCGCCCTTGCCGCGGGCACGCTTGTAGGCGGCGGACTTGTCCGGGTCGGCGGTGATCTCCGCCCACGCCGCGACCGGGTCCCCGAGGCGGGCGCGCGCCTCGCGCCACAGCCGCAGGAGCTCACCGCGCACGTACGGGTAGCGGACCCGGGCCGGGGAGTAGGTGTACCAGGAGAACGACGCGCCGCGCGGGCAGCCGCGCGGCTCGTACTCCGGGGAATCGGGGCCGGTCGACGGGTAGTCGGTCTGCTGGGTCTCCCAGGTGATGATGCCGTCCTTGACGTACACCTTCCACGAGCAGGACCCGGTGCAGTTCACGCCGTGAGTGGAGCGCACCTCCTTGTCGTGGCGCCAGCGTTCCCGGTAGAACTCCTCCGCCTGCCGGCCGCCCTTCTTGTGCACCTCGCGGAAATCCTGGGTCGCGGTGCCGGGGGTGAAGAACTGCAGGCGGCGCAGTAGCCGCTCGACCGGCTCGCCCGCGGGCAACAGCGGAGACAGCAGCTCGTCATCGGGCGTGCTCACACGGTTCATCCTTCCCTGACAACTTCATGTGCACCGGCATAGCCCACGGGGCAGAACTCACTCGTGCCCACGGGCCGAAACATTACGCACGGCCCGCTCGCCGGGCTAGGGACCTTTGGCCCGGTCTGCGCCTCGCGAGCCGTGATGGCAGTCGTTGAGCCCGCTGGTCCGGGACATAGGTCCCTGGCCGCGGATTTCCCCCGCACGCACAGTGAAAACCGACAGGAGATCGCGACAGGCGGGCGTCGATGAGTAATCGAGTGGAAGCTAAAAGTAGCACGCCGGGCACTGCGGGCGGTCCGGGGCTGGGATCCGGGCGACAGCCCTGGGTGATGCTGATCGTGGCCACCGTGGGCTTCGCCGTGAACTTCTGGGCATGGGCGCTGCTATCCCCGCTGGGGCCGCGGTTCAAGGACGTGCTGGGACTGTCTCCGTTCGCCCAGTCCCTGGTCGTCGCGGTGCCGGTCATCGTCGGGTCGCTCGGCCGGATACCGGTCGGCGCGCT
>JAICUO010000457.1 GCA_025935815.1 Streptosporangiaceae bacterium | reverse complement strand
GGCCGCACCGCGGTCGGGCAGCTGCTGGACTCGCTCGGCAGCCTGCCCGCCGGCGGGCGGACCGACTTGCCCGCCAGCCTTCGCGCCGCCCGCCCGACGGGCCGGGAAGCCAGCCCCGGGCCGACGGTGCTGCTGTCGGACCTGCTCATCCCGGACGGCCCGGACTGGGCGCTGGACCTGCTCGGCCCGGCCGGCGTCGTGGTCCACGTGCCCGAGGCCGGTGACCCGCTCGGCCGCGAGCAGGCGGGCGCCACGGTCGAGGTGCGGGACGCCGAGACCGGTGAGGTGGTGACGGTGACGGTGACCCCGGCTTCGCGCAGGCGCTATTCGCAGCTCACGCGAGCGCGCGATGAGGCGATGGCCGCCCGGTGCGCGGCGGCCGGGGTCGGCTACCTGCGCGCGCCCCGCGCCACGCCGGTCGCCGACCTCCTCTTCGGCTATGCCGCCGGGGTACTCCGTCCGGCCGCCAGGCTCGCGGCGGGCTTATTCCGCTGGACGCCGGCTGGCCGTGAACCCGTCCCGCCCGTCCGGGTGATATAGAGCATGCCAATGCACGCGGGACAACCACCCCCTGATGACGCGGCGCTGATCGAGCGGTCCCAGCGCGATCCGGAGGCGTTCGCCGGGCTGTATGACCGGCACGCCGCCTTGCTGCACCGCTATGTCGCTCGCCGGCTGGGTGACGTAGCGGCCGACGACGTCGTGGCGGACACCTTCCACGACGCCTTCCGCCGACGGCACAAATACGACCTGACCGCGGCGGACGCCCGGCCGTGGCTGTACGGCATCGCCACCAACCTGATTGGCAAGCACAGCCGCTCCGAGGCCCGCATGCTCCGCGCGTACGCGCGCACCGGCACCGACCCGGTGCTGACCACGACGGGGACGCGGCCCCGCACCGAGGAGTACGACCAGGCCGACAGCCGCCTGGCGGCGCAGGCCGTACGGCGCGAGCTGGCCGCGGCGCTGGCCGCGCTGGCCCCGGCGGACCGGGACGTGCTGCTCATGATCGCCTGGGCCGACCTGTCCTACGCCGAGGTAGCGACGGCGCTGCGGATCCCGGTCGGCACGGTCCGGTCCCGGCTGCACCGGGCGCGGGCCCGGGTCCGCGTGGCGCTCGGCGGTTACGACCCCACATGCATTCGAGAGGAAACCCACCAGTGAACGACATTGACCTGGTCCGCGAGCTGCGGGCCGAAGTCACGGCCCCGACCCCCTCCCGGCTGGCCGACGGCCGTGCCCGGCTGCAAGCCGTGATCAGTCCCGGCGAGCGCCCCCGGCCGGTTCACCTGCTCCGGGCCAAGTTCCTCATCCCGGCGCTCGCGGGGACCGTGGCGGCGGCCGTCGGCATCGGATACGCGGCCGGGGGCCACTCCCCGGCAGTGCCCTCAGTGGCCGGGCGCCCGGTGGCACCGCCCTCCGCTTCCCGGTCGGGGCCACCGACGGCAGTGCCGCCGGTCACCCAGGCGGTGCTCGCCGCCCAGCTGCTCACCCAGGCGTCCTCGGTCGTCGGCCGGGCGCCGGTCAAGGCCGAGCCGGCCCCGGGCCAGTGGGTCTACTCCAAGACCGTCGACTACCAAAAGCCCGGCGGCGCCAATGTCTACGAGAACTGGGAGACCTTCGACGGCCGCAAGAGCGCCTATTTCGAGAACGGCCACCTCATCGTGCATGACTCGCGCGCTCAGGTCAGCACCGCCGGCCTGCCCCCGCTGGCGGCGTACGACGCGTGGCCGTCGCCGAAGACGGCCTACGACGCGATCGCGTCGCTGCCCGCCGACCCCCGCGCCCTGCTCCGCCAGGTAGGCGCCGACGTATCCCGGGTCGGTGCTGACAACGTCGTGGCCGGATCCGTCATGGGGTCCCGGCCGAAAACCGGGTCGCAGGCCGAGTTCGCCTACCTGGGGCAGCTGCTGTGGAACGCGGCCGCGGGCGTGGGCGGCCCGCCGCGCGGGGAGGCAGCGGTCTTCCGGGCAATGGCGCTGATCCCCGGTGTCTCGCTCCAGAAGGGCGTCACCGACGCGGCCGGCCACCTGGTCGTCGGCCTGTCCGCCAACGGGGGCGCCAACCAGCTGCTCCTGGACCCGGTGAGCTACCAGCCGACCGGGCTTCGCGCCGTCTTCCCCATCCAGAAGGCAGCCAAGCCGTCCCCGGCCAAGGGCGGCCACTCCGGGGTGCCCGGCACGGGCACCGCCCTGGATTCGCTCGCCTACCTCACCGTCAAGGAGGTCAGCAAGCCAGGCGCACGCTGACCCCGGCTGGCGGCCGGCAAGCCTATCCGAGATAACTCCGCGGGCGCGTAGCCGACGGCGTGCAGCAGGCGGGAGCGGCGGGTGCCCGAGGCAGGACGAGCTGGCTCGGGCACCTCCGGCGCGGGCGGCGCCGGGGTGACGCCCGCGACGATCTGCTCGGCCATGCCGTACAGCAGCGGCAGCGCGCCGGCGACCACGCCGCCGGTCTGGTTGATGTGCTCCACGCCCGGCCCGATGAGCTTGGCGTCGGCGACGATGCCCCGCACGATATCCGCGGCGCCCTCCAGGTTGGCGCCGATGCGATCCAGCAGGGTCCCGGCCCAGTACAGGTAGAACGCCAGGCCTGCGATCAGCGCCACGATCACCAAGACCGTGAGAACCACCAGGACCGTCATGACGACTTCACCGTTTCCACTACGCGGCCGAGGAACAGGTGGTGCTGCAGGCCCTCGGCCAGGACCGCGTCAACGCCGTCGGCGACCTGCGGGATCAGCACCGTCGAAGCGGTGTTGGCCTTCGCGGCGGTCAGCGTCCCGCCGATCGCCGCCACCCGCTTGTCGATGACCTTGATCAGGTAGATGAGCAAGCTGAGGAGTGCCGCGACGGCGAGCACGACGACGAAGCCGACGATGATCGCGACCACCCAGAGGGTGTGCTCGGTGGGGTTCATCGGAAGCTCAGCCTCCCAGTCGCGCGCGGCCGCGGGCCAGGCCCGCGATGATGATCGTGGCGTGCTCGATGGTCATGCGCAGCGCCGCCAGCGGCGCGGTGTTGGTGACCGCGCCCGCCAGGGCCGCATTGATCTTGGGCGCCTCGTCCCCGATCTGCTTGGCGAGGATCAAGATCGGCACGACGAGGGCGACGACGGCCGCCACGACCACCCCGCCGATCACGTAGCCGATCGTCCAGTCGGTAACCATGGGTCAGACTCCTTCGCAGAAGTCACGCACGGGCTTGAGGTTCGCGTTCACAGACGTCAGCCGGGCAGGGACCGTGGACGTCAAGGCGTCCACGGCCCGCACGCCGCCGGTGACGGCGCCCAGCGTCGTGCGGATCGCGCGCAGGTGAAGGATGACCCGCAGCAAGCCGACCGCGGTGATCGCGATGATCAGCCCCGCGACGGCGATAGTCATCCAGGCGGCAGCAGGCATCTCGGCTGGCCTCCTATCCCAGTAGTTTCGCGACGGAGCCGGCGTAGCGAACCGCGCCGACCTTGACTGCCTCGATCGTCGTGTCGGTGACCGCCAGCGCCTCCGGCACGCCGTCCAGCTCGCCGACGAGCGCGACGCCGCCGGCCAGGATGTCGTCGCTGGCGGCGCGGACGCGCTCCAGTGCGGCAAGCACCCGGTTGAGCAGGTAGATCACGACCGGCAGCACGACCACCAGCAAGATGACGTTGCCGATCCACCACAGGACCATGTCCTCCTCCTCCTTTCTTCGGGGGTTGGCGGGGGGTCGTCCCCCAGGGCAAGCAGAGCAGCTCCTCGTCAGGTCGCGGGCTGGTAGGGCAGGAAGAAACGGCGGAACACGCGCGCCAGCGCCAGGCGCGCCGCGCGGACGGCGAGCGCGAACCCGCCGACTGAGCTTCCGGCGGCCGCCGCCGCGATCTGCTCCGCCGACTCGCCGCGGTCCAGGCGGGTGATCCGGTCGGCCATGGTGGCCGCGAAGTCGCGCATCATGATCGCGGAGAAGTCGGCGATCATTCCCCGCCCGTACTGGGCCGCGGCCCCTGACAGCTGCAGGTCCTGGCTGACGTCGACGCGGGTGGCGCGGCCCTTGGACGTCACCACCGCGGTCACGTTCATCGCGGCCTGACCCCGGCCCTTCTCGTCGGCGCCGGCGGCGCGGACGGCGATGCGCTTGCCGGCCTCGTCGCGCTCGGTGATGTCGGCGGTCCCGGCGAACTGCAGCCGGACCGGGCCCATCCGGATCGCGACCCGGCCCTTGTACTTGCCGTCGCCCAGGTCATCGGTCAGCTCGGCGCCCGGCAGGCAGGACGCGACCTGCGGGATGTCGTCGAAGAACCGCCAGACCTTCTCGGCTGGCTGGGCGACCTCAAAGCCGCTGTTGATGATCATCGCGCCACTCCCTTGGCGAGGCTTTCCTCGAACGCGCGCCGGCAGCCCGGGCAGCAGAAGTAGTCAGTGATTCCGTCGTGCTCCAGCGGCCAGTGATGGGCGTCGGCCGGGACGGTCATCCCGCACACCGGGTCAATGCCCTCGGTATCCACCCGTTGGGAAGCCGAAGGAGCGGTTTCCTCAGCCCGGCAATCGGGAGGCCCGGGGGCCCGGCGTTCTGTGCCGGGTTCCCCCGGAGAGGGGGGTGAAAGGGGGGTCTCCCCCCTTTGGGGGGTCGAAGGGGCGGCGAAGCCCCCCTGGGAAGCAGAGCGCAGTTGCACGAGCTCGGCCAAGATCGCCACCGCCATCTCCTCATGCCCGGTGTGCCCGAGATCCAGGCCGGCCGGGACATGCACCCGGTCGAGCTGGTCCTTGGGCAGGCCCCGGTCCGCGAGATAGCCCAAGAGCCCCGCGCCGCGCTTGCGGGACCCGACCAGGCCGAGGTAGGCGGGCCGGGCGAGGACGGCGGCGCTGACCAGGTCCTCGTCGCCATGCCCCTGGGTAGCGATGACCACCATCGACTGGGGGCGGACGCTCATCGCCGTGAACTGCCGCCCGGCGAGCAGGTCGACGGACCAGCCGATCGTCTCGGCCAGCTGGCCGAGCGTGGCCGCCATCGGGGAGCTCCCGACGACCACCAGGTGCGGGGCGGGCAGCACCGGCTCGATGTACACCTCCAGCGCCCCCTCGCTCTGGCAGGAGATCGGCACGACGGTCATCCCGTCGGGCACCGCGTCCCCGAACTTGTCGGCCGGCCCCAGGAGCAGGAGGCGCGGCTGGCCGTCGGCGATCGCGGCCCGTGCCTCGCGGATGACCGTCGGCTCGGCGCAGGCGCCGCCGATCCAGCCGCGCAGCTCGCCGTCGGCGGTGATGATCGCGCGCGATCCCTGCTTGCCCGAGGACGGGCCCTGGCGCCACACGACCGTCGCCAGGGCGAACGCCTCACCCGCGTCAGCGAGCTGGGTGGCAGCGTGCAGGATGCGCGTTCCGTTCGGCATGATCAGTCCTGTCGGATTGGCGGCGCGCCGGAGACGTCATGGTGGTTCGTGAGCGCCTCCCACACGCGATCAGGCAGCAGTGGCATGTCAATGTTGCGCACGCCGGTGCCGCCGAGGGCGTCCATGACGGCGTTGACGAACGCCGCCGGGCCGCCGACGGCGGCGCACTCCCCGATGCCCTTGGCGCCGAGCGGGTGGTGCGGGCAGGGCGTCACGACCTCGCTGTGCAGTTCGAAGCCGGGCGTCTCCCAGGCCGACGGGAGCAGGTAGTCCATGTAGTTCGAGCCGACGCAGTTGCCGTCGGCGTCGAAGGTGATGAACTGCATGGACGCCATCGCGTAGGCCTCGGTGAGGCCGCCCATGATCTGGCCCTCGACGATCACCGGGTTGATCCGGACTCCGCAGTCATCGACGGCGACCGTCTTGAGGACGTCCCAGACCCCGGTGACCGGGTCCACCTCGACGGTGACGATGTAGACCGCGAAGGGCCAGGTGAGGTTGGGCGGGTCGTAGTAGGCGGTGTTCTCCAGGCCGGGCTCCAGGCCGTCGGGCATGTTGCTGTAGGCGGCCATGGCGCATTCCTGGATGGTGACACCGCGGTCGGGCGCCGAGCGGACGTAGAAGCGGCCCAGCTCCCATTCGATGTCCTCCTCCGACACCTCCAGCAGGTGCGCGGCGAGCTTGCGGGCCTTGGCCCGGATCTTGCGCGACACCATCGCGACCGCGGCCCCCGCTACCGGCGTGGACCGCGACGCGTAGGTGCCCATCCCGAACGGCGCCGTGTCAGTGTCGCCCTCTTCCACTGTCACGTCCGCCGCCGGGATTCCCAGCTCGTGGGCGACGATCTGCGCCCACGTGGTCTCATGCCCCTGGCCTTGGCTCTTTGCCCCGGTCCGCAGGATCGCCTTGCCGGTCATGTGGACCTTCAGGTCGGCCGAGTCGAACATCTTGATGCCGAGGATGTCGTACTCGCGGCTGTTGCCCGCGCCCAGTGGCTCGGTCATCGTGGAGATGCCCAGGCCCAGCAGCCTGCCGCGCTTGCGGGCCTCTTTTTGCTCTTCGCGGAACTTGTCGTAGTCGATCGCCTT
>JAICUO010000549.1 GCA_025935815.1 Streptosporangiaceae bacterium | reverse complement strand
GGTCCTGGGCCGCGAGCGCCAGGGCGGCGGGGTCGGGGACGACCATCGTGGCGCCATCGGGCGGCTGCTGGCCGCCCGCGTGCTCCCCGGGCGGGTGCTGGCCGGGCGGGCGCGGCAGGTGCTCAAGCCACGCGGCGAAGACGCCCTTCAGCGGGCTGTCCTCGATCAGCCCGCCGAGGTACTCCGTGATGACCTGGACGACCTCGCTGCTACTGACCTGGGGGATCGAGATGGTGCTGGCGACCGCCTTGGCGGCCAGCTCAGCGGCCAGGTCAACCCGCTTGGCGAACACGTCGGCCGTGTCCTGCGCGGCCGCCGCGGCCGCCACCCGCCGACCCAGGTCGGTCGCGGACCGCAACGGGTCATCGAGCCCCGCGTCGCCGGCGGCCGCCTGCGCGGCCGGGTCCAGCGACGGCGAGGCCAGCCCGAGCGCGGCCGCCTGCAGCCGCCCGAGCCGGCGCGCGAGGTCAGCCTCGGCGCTGGTCGCGCCCGGCTCGCCACGCGCCGGGCCGTCCTTGGCGTGCACGGCGCGGACGATCTCGACCAGCACCGGGAACGGAACCAGGCGCCCGCTGAACGCGCCGCTGACCCGCGCGTAGGCGGCCAGTTCGCCGTCCGCCGCGAACTGGCGCGCCAATGCCACCACGTACGCCGCGTGGACCTGCCGGGCCAGGACGGGGGCGACCGCCGCGGGACCGGCCGCGGCGAGCAAGACGATCGCCATCAGCGCGACGCTCGCCCCGGTGAGGACGCGCTGGACGCCCGCCGCCAGGACCGGGACGCGCAGCCGGTCAAACCACGAGGCGGCCCGCCGCAGCCGGGCCGGCCACACCGCGAACGCCACCGAGACGGCCGCCAGGACCGCGTAGCCGCCCACCCATATCCGCCAGTCGAGGAGGGCGCTGACGTCCGCCCCGGCCGATTCCAGCACCGAGCGCAGGCGCGCCACCTCCGAGCGCCGCATGCCGAGCACGTTCGCCAGCCACACCAACAACAGCACCAGCTGCCCGCCCAGCAGCAACGAGACGGTGATGTCGGCGGCGGCCCTGACCGCCAGGCGCGGCGAGGCCTTCATCGCGATCCAGCCCCGGATGCTCGCGGTGGCGGCGACCGGGAACAGCAGCGCGGTCGCCATCCGCGTCGTCAGCAGCTCCTGGTTCACCAGCACGAGCAGCGCCGCGGCAACCGTCGCGATGACGATCGCGTCGGGCACCCTGGCCCGCAGCCAGCGCCCGGCGCGCGCCCCCCGCCCACTTCGTCCAGTGAGCGTGCGCTCCCCGGGCCGCCGGCGCCACCGGCGCAGCGCCAGCGCGGCCGTCCACAGCCCGCAGGCGGCAACGAACGCCGGCGGCACGGCGAACGCCAGCGCCCGCGCCAGGAACGTCCCGGCATCGGCGACCAGCAGCGCCCCGATCGTGATCGCGAACGCCGCCGCCCCGCCGCGGACGGCCAGCCGCCCGGGCCGCGACAGCCCCGACAGGCCACCGGACAGGTACCGGGCCGCGTGGCCGGCCCTGGTCAGCGCCGCGTGCGCCGCGAAGAAGGCGGCGAGCGCGGCGACCGGGGCCAGCAGGACGAGGCTGACGATCACCGCCGCCAGCGGAGTTGGCCCGCCTGGCAAGGTCATCAGGATGAGGCCCGCGAAAAGGCCGGCCCCGGCGCTGGCGTCGGCGCTGATCCGGGTGATCCGGGAACCGGTCAGCGCCGCGCCCGCCGCCCGCAGGACGCCCTCGCGAGCCGCCTGGCGCGCCCGCTCCCGCGCCTGCGCCTGCCGCGCCTCCCGCCCCAGCCGGGACAGGCGGGCGCGCAGCTCCGCATCGGCGAACTCATACCCGTGCGGCCCGCGCCGCAGCACGCCCCGGTCGGCGGCGTCCTCCAGCAGGCCCGCGAACGCGACCCGGGTGCCCGACTGCGCCGCCAGCGTCACCTCGGCGAGCTTCAGCCGCGGGTAGGCGCCCGCGCGGATCCCCGCGAAGGCGGCCGCCCCGGCCGCGTGGACCGCCACGATCAGCGGCCACACCCCCAGCGCCCCCCATCCGCAGGCCATCGCGCCCGACAGCGCCCCGGCCGGCGCCCACGCCAGCCCCGACACCGCGCAGGCGATCCGGTCGCCCTGGTAGGACTCCGCCGCCGGCCGCCCCGCCGCGCTCACCTTCACCCGCGGCCACCGCCCGGTGACCGCGCGGGGTGGCGCCGGGGGCAGGCCGGCGGGCGCCCGGCGCGCGCCGCGCTGGCGCAGGAGGTGGCGCCCGTACAGGTAGGCGGGGAAGACGTAGGCCAGGATCCAGGGGGAGAAGGTCGGCCACATCACCTGCAACGAGACCGTGGCGACGGTGACCACGATCACTGACTGCGCTATCCGGCGCGCCACCAGGACCTGCCCCGCCGGGAGCAGCGCCGCGACGCCCCACCAGGGCAGGGCGTCGCGGCCGGCGTCCCGGCAGGCGATCCAGCCGAGCCACGTGATCGCCCGCTCCCGCTCGCGCTCGTCCGGGTACTGGGGCAGCAGGTCCGAGGGAGCCGACACCATGATCACATCATGGCGAAAAATCGAGCGGATCGGACCGAGACCGCCGGCGCCGCCGGCCTTCCCGGCCGGCTACCCGAGGGAGTGCAGGCGGGTCAGCGGGAGCTCGCTGGCCTCGTGGACGGGGACCTCGGCGCCGTTCACGGTGACCGGGGCGTCGCCGGGCGGCACCGAGACCACGGGCACCACGTCATTGCGCACCATGTCGGCCCGGGTCAGGCCGCGCGCCCGCTCGATCGGCAGGTAGCGCCGCTCATCGCGGTCCGTCAGCCCGCCCATCAGCCGCGCCTCCCGCGCGATGAACACGAACGACAGGTGCCGGGGGGCGGCGCCGAGCCCGCCCCAGAACGGGGCCATCACCCGCGGCTGCCCCAGGCGCGTCGAGCCGGACCCGGAGCCGGTGGCGCCCCATGCCACGAAGCCGGCCTTCAGCACCAGCTCCGGCGTGACGCCGAACCGGGCCGGGTCCCACAAGACGATGTCGGCCAGGCGCCCGGCGGCCAGTGACCCAACGTGCGCGGCCATCCCGTGCGCGATCGCCGGGTTCAGCGTCAGCTTGGCCAGGTAGCGCAGCACCCGCGCGTTGTTCGCCACGGCCGGTCCCGCCTGGCCGGCCAGCATCGCCTGCACGTGGGCGAGCTGCCAGGTCCGCCGGGCCACCTCGCCGATCCGGCCCATGCCCATCGAGTCGGAGTTGATGATGGGGATCGCGCCCAGGTCGTGTAGCCGGTTCTCGGCCGCGATCGCGTGCCGCCGCACCCGTGAGCGGGCCACCCCGCCGTCGCTGGGCACCCGCGGGTGCAGCTTGTGCACCGTCATCGTCATCGGCAGCAACTCGGCCGCCGTCGCCACCGTGAGCGGCAGCGTCGGCGTGGTCGAGGAGCCGAGCACGTGCGGCCAGTTGAGGATGGACAGCACGTCCGGGTGCCCGCCCCCGCCCTCCACGTGGTAGGCGTGCACCGTCCGCCCGGCGGTCGCGGCGATCGTGTCGGCCAGGTAGCCCGACTCGTTCAGCGTGTCGGTGTGCAGCGCGACTGGCAGCCCCCACGCCTCGGCCACGCCCAGGCAGGTGTCGACCTGCTCCGGCGTCGCGCCCCAGTCCTCGTGCACCTTGAACCCGCCGGCCCCGTACACCACCGCCTGCTCCAGCAGCGACGCCGAGCGGCTGGACCCGCGCGCCAGGAACGCCGCGTTCAGCGGGACCTGCGCCCAGCCCCGGACGAGCGAGCCCATGTTCGCCCACGGGTTGGCGCCCACGTCCCACACCCCGCCGGTGCCCATCCCGACGATGGTGGTGATCCCGGCCGCCAGCGCGGCCGGCGCTATCTGCGGTGAGGACAGGTGGACGTGCGAGTCCACGATGCCCGCGGTCGCGATCAGCCCCTCGCCGGGCACGATCGCGGTGTGCGAGTCGACGACGAGGTCGACCCCGGACTGCACGTCGGGGTTCCCGGCCCGCCCGGTGCCGACGATCCGGCCCTCGGCGATCCCGATCGAGGTCTTGCGCACGCCCAGCAGCGGGTCGAGGACCAGCACGTTCGTGATGATCAGGTCCAGCGCGCTGTACCTGGCGGCAGCGGTGTGCTTGCCCCGGCCTTTGCGCCCGCCCCGGGCCTTGTGGTCTTCCAGCGCCGTCCGCGGATAGCCCTGGCGCTCTCCCGCCGTCACCAGTACCCCGTCCCGCGCGGTCTTGCCGCAGCCGCCGACCAGCTCGTCGCCGGGGGCGACGTCGTCGGCCTCGACCTCCACCCACAAGCCGGTGTCGGCCAGCCGCACCCGGTCCCCGGTCGTCGGCCCGTACCGGGCGGCGTACTCCTGCCTGCTCAGCCGGCTCACGCCCTGCCCCCTGCCGCGCTGCCCCCTGCCGCGCTGCCCCCTGCCGCGCTGCCCCCTGCCGCGCTGCCCCCTGCCGCGCTGCCGTCTGTCCGCCCGCTGGCGACCACGGTTGCCTCGCGTTCCTCGCCCGCGCGCAGCAGCAGCGCCTCCCCGGCCGGCAGGTCCAGGTGCCAGTCGCCGCGCAGGCTGGCCCGGTCGCCCCGGTGACCGGGCGCGTCCGCGGCGGCAACCTCGACAGCGGGATTGACCTGGCCCAGCGGGAAGTGCGAGGAGATCCACACGTCCCGCGGGCCAGTGTTCCGCAACCGGGCCGCCCGCCGCTGCGCCCCGGCCGCGAGCTCGATGTCACCGCTGACCGCGCGCACCGCACCGGGTCGTTCGGGCGAGGAAGAAGGGGAAGGCCCGAAGGGCGCGTCGATGTGCACCAGGGTGGTTCCCCACGGGAACAGCGCCTCGACCTCGATCACCGGGACGAGGCCGGCGACGCCCGGCAGCAGCGACTGCGGGGCGATCACCAGCCGGGCCCGCTCGATGACGTCCTCCAGCGCGATTCCGTCCCAGGCCATCTCGCAGGCCTCGTCGCAGACCAGCGCGATCGCCTCGGTCGCGCCAAGCCGGGCGCCGCGCGCCAGCCGCCGCCGGGCCAGGTCCGCCGCGGCGGCCAGCAGCAGCCGCTCGCGCTCTCGTGGTGTCAGGTGCATACGAGGATTATCGGACTGCCGAACAATGCAGGCGCAGCTGGGAGATGAAGGCGGTCCATCCGCGCCTCCCATCCGCGCCTCCCATCCGCCCCGCGCTGCCGTGGGCAGATCCGCCGACGGCGGATCTTGTTGCCGGGCCGCAGTCGCTGCGGGCACCGTGGAGGCATGACCGAAGAGTCGAGACTATTCAATGAGCGCGCGCGACGGGACCTCTATGAGCAGCGCGTTCTCGTCCTGGACGGGCCGCTCGAT
>JAICUO010000888.1 GCA_025935815.1 Streptosporangiaceae bacterium | reverse complement strand
GCCAGCTTGCTGGCGGGGCAGGTGGCGTGGTGGCGGGGGGCGCTGGCGGGGGCGCCGCCGGAGCTGGCGCTGCCGGCCGACCGGCCGCGGCCGGCGGTGGCCAGCCACCGCGGGCACGCGGTGCCGGTGGAGGTGCCCGCCGGGGTGCACGCCGGGCTGGCCGCCCTGGCCCGGGAGCAGGGCGTGACGATGTTCATGGTCGTGCAGGCGGCGCTGGCGGTGCTGCTGTCCCGGCTCGGCGCGGGCACCGACATCCCGGTCGGGACCGTGATCGCGGGCCGGACCGATGAGGCGCTCGATGACCTGGTCGGGTTCTTCGTGAACACGCTGGTGCTGCGCACCGACGTGTCGGCGGACCCGGAGTTCACCGAGATCCTGGGGCGGGTGCGCGAGTTCTGGCTGGGGGCGCTGGATCACCAGGACGTGCCGTTCGAGCGGCTAGTCGATGACCTGGCGCCGGACCGGTCCCTGGGCCGCAACCCGCTGATCCAGGTCAATCTCACGGTGCAGAACAACGCCCCCGTGACCGCGGGCCTGCCCGGCGTGCGGACCGGCAGGGTTAGCGCGGGTACCGGGGTGGCCCGATTCGACCTGGACATGATCCTGGCCGAGGCTCGTAGCGGGCAGGGCCAGCCGGGCGGGCTGCGCGGGCAGCTGCTGGCGGCGGCGGACCTGTTCGACGAGGCGACCGCGCGGATCCTCGCGGGCCGGTTCGCCCGGGTGCTGGCCGCGGTCGCCGCCGACCCGCAGGCCCGGCCCCGGCAGGTCCAGGTACTGGACGCGGCCGAGCGGGTACAGCTGGTCACCGAATGGAACCAGGCAGTGGCTGCGGGATCCCCCGGGACGCTGCCGGAGCTGTTCGAGAGGCGGGCTGTGCAGGTCCCGGACGCGGTGGCGGTGTGCGGTGACGGGGCGTGGCTGAGCTACGGGGAGCTGAACCGGCGGGCGAACCGGCTGGCCCGGTTGCTGGCATCGCGGGGGGCGGGTCCGGAGCAGGTGGTGGCGCTGGCAATGCCGCGGTCAGCGGCGATGATCACGAGCGTGCTGGCGGTTTTGAAGGCGGGGGCGGCATACCTGCCGATTGACCCGGCCTACCCGGCGGAGCGGATCGCGTTCATGCTTGCGGATGCCCGTCCCGAGTTGCTGCTCACCACGTCGGGGGTGGCACCGCGACTGCCCGGCACCGCGGTGCCCCAAGTCCTGCTCGACGCTCCCGGCACAGCGCGGGCGCTGGCCGGGTACGCGGATACCAGCCTGGCCGACGCGGACCGCGCGCGGTCGCTGCATCCCGCGAGCCCGGCGTACGTGATCTACACCTCCGGGTCGACCGGGATCCCCAAGGGTGTAATGGTGTCGCACCACAACGTGGGGCGGCTGTTCGGCTCAACCGAGGACTGGTTCGCGTTCGGGCTGGCAGATGTATGGACGCTGTTCCACTCGTATGCGTTCGACTTCTCGGTGTGGGAGATGTGGGGGGCGCTGCTGGCCGGGGGGCGCCTGGTTGTGGTCTCACGGGAGGTCAGCCGTTCTCCGGCGGAGTTCCTGCGGCTGGCCGCCCGGCAGCGGGTTACCGTGCTGAACCAAGTTCCGTCGGCCTTCTACCAGCTGCTACAGGCTGAGCTTGAGGACCCCGGCGCTGGGCACGGCCTGTGCCTGCGCTGGGTCATCTTCGGCGGTGAGGCCCTGGAACCGGGGCGGCTGGCCGGCTGGTATGAGCGTCATGCCGGATCGGGAGCGCTGCTGGTCAACATGTACGGCATCACCGAGACCACCGTTCATGTCACCTGGGTGACGCTGGATCACGACGGTACGCGCTCGGCAGCCAGCGTGATCGGGGAGCGCCTGCCTGACCTGCGTACGTTCGTGCTGGATGAGTGGCTGTGCCCGGTGCCAGCCGGGACGGCAGGGGAACTTTACGTGGCGGGAGCCGGGCTGGCCCGCGGCTACCTGGGGCGCCCCGGACTGACCGGGGAGCGGTTCATCGCGTGCCCGTTCGGGGACGGCGGGGAGCGGATGTACCGCACCGGGGACCTGGCCAGGTGGACGCCCGGCGGTCAGCTGGTGTTCTGCGGTCGGGCCGATGAGCAGGTGAAGATCCGCGGGTTCCGGATCGAGCTCGGCGAGGTCGAGGCGATGCTAGCCAGCTGCCCGGGGGTGGCCCAGGCCGCGGTGGCCGTCCGCGAGGACACCTCAGGCGATACGCGGCTGGCCGGCTACGTGGTCCCGGCGGACGGTGCCGCGAGGGCGGGCGGCAACCTGGCCCTGGTGGTGCGGGAGCACGCGGCGGCGCGGCTGCCGGAGCACATGGTGCCGTCGGCGGTGGTGGTGCTGGCGGCGCTGCCGCTGACCCCCAGCGGCAAGCTGGACCGGGCCGCGTTGCCCGCCCCCGAGTACGCGGTGGCCGGGGCGGGCCGGGAGCCCGTGACGGTCGTGGAGGAGATCTTGTGCGCGGCGTTCGCCGGGGTGCTGGGGGCCGAGCGGGTCGGGCCCGATGATGACTTCTTCGCCCTCGGCGGGCACTCGCTGCTGGCGGTGCGGCTGGCGTCGCGGGTGCGGGCGGTGCTGGGGGCGGAGCTGG
>JAICUO010000590.1 GCA_025935815.1 Streptosporangiaceae bacterium | reverse complement strand
CAGCGGTTCCTGCTGGTCCGCCGCGCGCTGACCCCGAATTCCAAGGGCGAGCTGGAACTGGCCTACGACCTGTGCGCCGCCCCGGCCGGGACCACCGACGAGGAGCTGATCCGGGTCGCCGGGGCCCGCTGGGCCGTCGAGGAGTGCTTCCAGGCCGCGAAGAACGAGGCCGGCCTGGATCACTACCAGGTCCGCCGCTACGACGCCTGGTACCGCCACGCCACCCTGGCCGTCCTGGCGCACGCCTACCTCGCCGTCACCGCCGCGAACGCCCCAAAAGCCCTGGCAGCGGCCTCATCCCGGTCACGCTCGCGGAGGTCCGCCGTCTACTGGCACACCTGATCACCGCCACCCCGCGCCGCGCCGCCGCCGGGGCCTGGTCCACCTGGCGCAGGCGCCACCAGTACCAGGCAAGGATCAGCCACTACCAGCGAAGACAGGCAAAATATAACGAACTACTACTGTAGTACTAGCTAAGCTAGGCGACGACGCGGTTGCGGAAGGTCCGCACGCCCCAGGAGGCGAAGACGATCGTGCCGCCGACCAGGGCCAGCAGCACCGCCCAGACCGGCATGTGGCCGATCGAGGGCGTGAGGACCGCGCGCAGGCCCTCGGACATGTAGACCATCGGGTTGATCAGCACCAGGATCTGCAGCCAGCGGATCGAGTGCAGGGCCGACCACGGGTAGTAGACGCACCCCAGCATCGTCGCGGGCAGCAACACGATGGCGAAGACCATCTGGATCTTGCGCGGGTCCATCACGGTGCCCAGCAGCAGCCCCAGTGACGCCGTGACCGTCGAGGACGCGACCATGATGAGGGCGAACAGGAACCAGTTGGTCACGTGCACCGACGGCGCCTGCCCGGCCGCGTGCACCAGCAACACGATCGGGAACACGATGATCGCCCCGATGAACGCCTGGATCGCGCCGGCGGTGATCTTCTGCAGTCCCAGCACCGCGATGGGCACCGGGGCGAGCGCGCGGTCCTCGATGGTGCGCTGCCAGGAGAACTCCATGACCAGCGGCATCGTGGTGCCGAACATCCCCTGCATCAAGAACATGGACGCCATCAGCCCCGGCAGCAGGATCGTCGAGAAACTGACGCCGCTAGCCGACGCCGACGCCCCCGCCGCGGCAGCGCTGCCAGCGCCAGAGGCGACGGCGCCGCCCATGCTGAAGCCCGACCCGATCTTCGGGAAGACGTAGGAGAAGACGAAGACGAACAGCAGCGGCTGCATGACCGAGCGCATGAAGGTGGAGACCGCGTTGCGGCGCAGCACGCGGAACTCCCGCGCCATCATCGCCCCGAACGTCTTGGGCAAGGTCGGCGCCGGGACCGGCGCGTCGGTGATCAGCGCGGCGATCGACTCCGCGACCGGGGCGTCGCCGGCTGACGGCGCGTCCACGGCGGCGCCGTTCTTGCCGGCCCCCCGGGGAGGCTGAAACGTGGTTGCCATCGCAAAGGCCTACTCTCGGTACTCGCGGCCGGTCAGGGTGAGGAAGACGGTCTCCAGGCTCGGCTTGAGCTGGGCCGCGTCGCGGACGTGCAGGCCCTGGGCCGCTCCCTGCGAGATCACCTCGCCGAGCACCCCCTCGGGCTCGGTGGAGAAGACGCGCAACTGATCGCCGTCGGTCTCCACGCGGGTAACCGCCGGATGCTCAGCCAGCCCGGTTCGTTCGGCGAAATCGGACGGAAGCTGGCCTTCGAACCGCACCGTGACCACGGTGACCGCGCCGGCGTCTTCCTTCAGCTGCTCCAGGGTGCCCTCGGCCAGGATCAGCCCGTGGTCGACGACCGCGATGCGGTCGCACAGGGCCTCCGCCTCTTCCATGTAGTGCGTGGTCAGCAAGATGGTCTGCCCCTGGTCGTGCAGCACCTTGAGGATGTCCCAGAGGTTGACCCGCGTCTGCGGGTCCAGGCCGGCCGTCGGCTCGTCGAGGAACAGCACGTCGGGCTGGTGCACCAGCGCGCGGGCGATGAGCAGGCGCCGGGCCTGGCCGCCGGACAGCTGGTCGGCCATGGCGTGGCGCCGGTCCCCCAGGCCGAACGCGTCGATCAGCTGGTCCGCGCGCCGGGCCGCGACCCGGGCCGGCAGGCCGAAGAACCGGCTCCGGAACTGCAGGTTCTCCGCGACCGTCAGTTGCATGTCCAGGGTGTTGTTCTGGGTGACGACGCCGATGCGCCGCTTGACGGCGACGGGGGTGGCCACGACGTCGTGGCCGGCCACCCAGGCGCGCCCGCCGGTCGGCGCGACCAGCGTGGTGAGCATGCCGATGGTCGTCGACTTGCCCGCGCCGTTCGGGCCGAGCAAGCCGAAGAACTCCCCCGCCGGGATGTCCAGGTCGATCCCGCGCACCGCCTCAACGTCCCCGCGCGAAGATTTATAGGTCTTGCGCAGGCCCTCGGTCTTGATGGCGGCCTCGCCCTTGCCGGGCGGCTCCGTCAGTTCCGCTGCCTGCGCGGTTGTGGTGGTCACTTACCCCGCTCCTCATCTATCAGCTGGCCGAGATGACCGATCATCTCGGCGAAGAACCGCCGCACTACAGGCTCGTCGGCGGCGTCCACGAACGCGAATGCTTTTCGCCACATCGGCGCCGCCTGGGTCACGTAGTAGGTGACGACCGCCCGGCCCGGCTCGGTGAGGTAGAGCCGCACGACGCGCCGGTCGGCGTCGTCGGGCTTGCGGACGACGAAGCCATCCTTGACCAGGGTGTTCACCACCGACGTGAGCGTGGCCGGATTGGACCACGCGCGGTCGGCGACCTCGCTGGCCTTCAGCCCGTCCTCGGCGACGAGCACCCGCAGCACGCCCAGCCCGGACAGGCTCACTTTCAGCCCGGCCTTGCGCGCGGTCCACTCGCCGTAGGCGCCCATCAGCCGGGTGGCGGTGAGCAGCAGTGCCTGCAACGGCAGGTCCTCGGGGAACCGCAGCAGGCTCGGCAGCGGCTCGGACAAGCGCGCGGGCGGCATCCCCGGCGGCATCGGCGCGCAGGTGGCAGGCTCGTGCTCAAGTGGCGCATGCTCGAGTGGCCCGTGTTTCAGCGACACGGCCCCAGTATGCCGAGCAACTTGTTCGAGGTCAAATATTTTGAGCACAAAGTTCATGCGCCCCGAAACTCCCCGACATCGGTAACGAACCCCCATATTCCGGCTGGTGACCGACCTATGCCAGCGGCCTCGCCGCGGCGCACGCCGCCGTCCGCCCGAAACTTTCCGAAATTGCTTCAGCAAACCAGGTTCCGCACCGTAATCACATTGTTAGAAGTCCCGCCGGCGGTCATCACAATCATGTTAATCGCCGCAACGATTCCCTGGTGCCTGCCCAGTGTCACCGATTCCGCTGGTAGCAACGATATAGCCCACCGTCGGCGGCTCGCGGTCCTAATCAGTTAGGCGAGCCTGGCCGCGCGGGCGGCCGGGTAAGTGGTGAGGCGGCCGCACATGCCGTAGGCCCGAGTGTCGGGAGTTCCGGCGTCGCCATTGCCGCCGGGGGCATTATCGCCAGGGGTATTGCCACCTTCGGCAGCGCCGCTATCGGGGGGAACGCTCGCCGCGATTCCCCAGACGCCGGCGCTGGCCAGGTGCCCGCTGACCTCGGCGGCGATGTTGTCCAGGTGCTCGCCGGTCAGCTCGGCCGTCCGCCGCGCCCCGGCCTGCCAGCGCTCCCGCCACTCGGGTGCCCGCCCGGCCACCAGGCGCAGCGCCTGGGCGTAGAAGCGCTCCAGCGCGCCCGGCCCCCGCTCCGCCACCTGGGCGCGCAGCTGCAGGTACCCCGCGACGGCCAGCGACGCGCGCCGCCGGGCGCGATCGGCCCGCGTCTGGCCGGCGACGGCCGGCTCTCCCGGGAGGGGATCCAGGGAGGCGGCTCTCGCGTAGCGGCCCGGGTCGGCCAGGATGTCGGGCGCGAACGTCAGCACCGCGTCGCCGTGCTCGGGCAGCCCGGCGTTTTGCATCACGATCGCCAGCCGCAGCCCGCCGTCGTTGACCAGCCGGTGGATCGTCCCCGGGGTGAACCACACGCAGTCGCCCGGGCGCAATGGCGTCGCCGCGTACCCGCGCTCGCTCAGCGTCTGCAGGCTGCCCGCGCCCGACAGGACCAGGTAGCCCTCCGCCGAGGCGAGGTGCACGTGCGCCGACCCGCCGCGCAGGCCGTCGGGCGCGGTCCAGTCGTAGACGTCCAGCACCGTCAGCCCGGTCGCGCCGGGGAAAGCCGCCCCGGCCGGGACGCGCGCGTCCGCAGGCGCGGGGGAAGGAACTGAGTGCTCGTCTCGTTGCGGCCTGCTCATCGGCTAATCCCCTGGTGAGAACAGTTCCGCCGGCAGCCCGGCGAGCCGGGCGCAGGCGGGGGCGGCATGCTCGCCGTCGGCGATCACCACGTCGTGGCGCAGCGTCAGCGCCCGCCCGGCGGGCAGCGCGCGCGTTTCGGCGAAGAACGGGGCCGGGCAGACGGCCGCGAACGGCGTGCTGCGCACGAACCACTGGCTCGGGTAGCTGAAGTTGGCCGGCGAGTCGGTGAACACCAGCGTCGACCAGTGATCCGGCTGCCCGTCGTGCTGGCCCGCGAACGCGAGCCAGGGTGCGCGGCGGCCCATGAGCTCGTCACCGCCGGCGGCGTCGGGGAGGATCACCCGCCCGCCGGTGAACGAGCGCGGGCCGCGCCAGAACAGGCCGCCGTACCCGGCGTCCGGCCGGCCCTGCGTGGTCGGGCTCGCGAAGACGACCGGCTCCGCGCTGATGTTGGCCAGCGTGGCCTCGAAGGCGATCCCCCACGCCCGCTCGGCCGGCCAGGCCGCCGCCGCGATCCGG
The DNA here is from genome assembly GCA_025935815.1 of Streptosporangiaceae bacterium. GTDB lineage: Bacteria > Actinomycetota > Actinomycetes > Streptosporangiales > Streptosporangiaceae > Trebonia. The sequence continues at coordinate 55 of JAICUO010000590.1, read as the reverse complement.
CGGCGCTCGCCGATGATCGCCGCGCCGGCCTCGGTCACCCAGGTCAGCCGCTCGT